>JBGVJO010000282.1:0-1016 GCA_045129535.1 Eubacteriales bacterium | reverse complement strand
TGATCGAGGTGCACAACGATCCTCTGCACGCTCTTTGTGACGGCCCCCAGTCCCTGACGCCTGAGCAGTTCGGTCAGGTTGCCGAGGACGTGAAGCGGATTCTGGACGTGGTGCGGGCATGACCGTCGGCATCATCGGCCTGGGTCTGATCGGCGGATCCATGGAAAAAGCATACAAAGAGAACAGCGGCGCCACCGTTCTGGCGGCCGATCGGGACTCCACCATTGTGGAATACGCCCGTCTGCAGGGGGCCGTGGACGGTGAGCTGACTGCCGACACGATTCCCTCTTGTGATTTGATTCTCATCGCCCTCTATCCCCGGGCGGCTATGGAATATCTGAAAAATACAGCGCACCTCATCGCAAAAGAGGCTTTGGTGATCGATCTGTGCGGTACCAAGCGGACCATCTGCGAGGCGGGATTTGCGCTTGCCAAACAATACGGATTCACCTTTGTGGGAGGCCATCCCATGGCGGGACTCCACCATTCCGGCTTCAAATACGCCAGGGGAAATCTGTTCCACGGCGCATCTATGGTGCTGGTCCCCCCTACCTTTGACGACATCTTCCTCCTCGATCGGGTGAAAAAGGCACTGGCGCCCGTCGGCTTCGGCCGTATGACGGTGACCACGGCGGATCAGCACGACGAAATGATCGCCTTCACCTCCCAATTGGCCCACGTGGTATCCAATGCCTACGTAAAATCTCCCACCGCCCGTTCCCACAAGGGATTCTCCGCCGGCTCCTACAAGGATCTGACCCGGGTGGCCCGGCTGAACGAGGAAATGTGGAGCGAATTGTTCGTGGAAAACAAAGAGCATCTGGTATCGGAGCTCAACACGCTGATTGCATCCCTCACCGAGTATCGGGATGCGATCCGGGACGGGGATACCGACGCCACCCGCTCCCTTTTGAAGGACGGCCGTGAGGCCAAAGAATCCATTGACGGAAAATAAGGAACATTTTATGAAAACGATTACCGTACGTCTGGCCCGCCCCTACGATATTCATATCGAG
>JBGVJO010000281.1:0-3012 GCA_045129535.1 Eubacteriales bacterium | reverse complement strand
AGAAAAACGATTTTGGCCCGCTTTTGATAAAAAAACGGCAATAAATCAAAAAAATCTTGAAAAAATCTGCGAAATGTATTGCAAAAATCGAAAATAAAGTATATTATAATGTAAAAGACAATTGCCGTGCTTTGGGTGCGCGGCGAGGAATTTGCTAAAATAACAGACGGAGGACATAAAAAATGCCATTCGAATTCGATGATAACTATGATACCGGTGTGAATATTAAAGTAATTGGTGTAGGCGGCGGCGGAAACAACGCTGTGAACCGCATGATCAGCTCCAACGTTCGCGGTGTGGACTTCATTGCCATCAACACGGACAAGCAGGCTCTGGCAAGATCCAGCGCTCAGCACAAGATTCCGATCGGTGAGAAGATCACCAAGGGCCACGGTGCAGGCGCTAACCCCGAGATCGGCGCACGCGCTGCCGAGGAGAGCCTGGAGGAGATCCGTAACTCCATCGCCGGTGCAGATATGGTGTTCATCACCGCAGGTATGGGCGGCGGTACCGGTACCGGTGCAGCTCCCGTTGTAGCAAAGATTGCCCAGGAGATGGGTATTCTGACCATCGGTGTTGTAACCAAGCCCTTCGCTTTCGAGGGTGAGAAGAGAATGACCCAGGCCGAGGCCGGCATTCAGGAGTTCGGTCAGTTCGTGGATTCTCTCGTTATTATCCCCAATGAGAGACTGAAGCAGGTTTCCGATACCCGCATCACTCTGTTCAATGCATTCGCCATTGCAGATGACGTTTTGAGCCACGGTGTACAGAGCATCTGCGAGATGATCAACGTTCCCGGTTACATCAACCTGGACTTTGCAGACGTTACCGCTGTTATGAAGGATGCAGGCTACGCGCATATGGGCGTAGGCGAGGCTTCCGGCAAGGAAAAGGCCGAGCTGGCTGCCAAGGCTGCCATCTCCAGCCCGCTGCTTGAGACCTCTATTTCCGGCGCTCGCGGTATCATCATCAGCATCACCGCATCTCCCGACATCGGTCTGGAGGATATTGATATTGCTTCCACTATGATCAAGGCCGAGACCGCGCCCGACGCAAACGTAATCTTCGGTGTAGCCTTCGATCCTGAGCTGGAGGACAATATGAAGATCACCATCATCGCTACCGGCTTTGCCAAGAAGGAAGCCCCTGAAAAGGAAGAGGAGCCGGAGAAAAAGGCGAGCGAGCTGATTGAGGAGAACATTCCCTCCAACATTTCCGATGACGAGTTCAACGAGATCATCGATATGCTGAAGAATCGCCGTAAGGCTGAGGCTACGAAGAACACCACCCAGTTCTTCTGATTGAAACAGAAAAATATGCAAGGGATGCCCAATGTGCGGCATCCCTTTCCCATTGAATACTTATATATTGAGGAAACAGTATGATTCGACGGTTTGTCCGATATTATAAACCCCATATGCGGTTGTTCATAGCCGATCTGCTTTGCGCTCTGGCATTGTCCTTCTGCGATCTGGTGTATCCTATGATTACCCGTGAGATGATCAAGGATTACATCCCCAACCGCGTGGTGAATATGCTTCTTCTGTGTGCCGCGGCACTGCTTGGTATCTATCTGTTGAAGATGTGCCTGAACTATTTCATCCAGTATTACGGCCACCTGGTGGGCGTGCGGATGCAGGCGGATATGCGGCGGGATGTGTTCGACCATCTGCAGAAGCTGCCCTTTTCCTATTTTGATAACCACAAGACCGGTACCATCATGTCCCGCATCACCAACGACCTGATGGATATCACCGAGTTGGCCCACCACGGCCCCGAGGATCTGTTCATTTCGCTGATTATGCTCGTCGGATCCTTTGTGCTGATGTGCGGTATTTACGTACCCCTGGCGCTGATCGTGGTTTCTATGGTGCCGTTTATGGTGTTCTTTGCCGCCAAGAAGCGGCGGCGGATGAATGATGCCTTTGCGGCTTCCCGCGTGGAGATGGGCGAGATCAACGCCAATCTGGAAAACAGCATCTCCGGTATCCGCGTATCCAAGGCGTACACCAACCGGGCGTACGAGAATGAGAATTTCGCCGCAGGAAACAACCGGTTCGTTCACGCCCGTACCGGTGCGTACAAGGTGATGGCGGAGTTTTCCTCCGGCACCACCCTGATCGGGGATCTTCTGAACGTGGTTCTGTATCTGTCCGGCGGTCTGTTCGTATATTACGGCAAGATCGACGTGGCCGATTTCGCCGCTTTCCTTTTGTACATCAGCGTGTTTATGAATCCCATCCGCCGTCTGATCGGCTTCGTGGAGCAGTTCCAGAACGGTATGACGGGCTTCAAGCGCTTTGTGGAGATCATGGACGCGCCCGTGGAGCAGGATTCCCCCGATGCGGTTGCCGTAGGCAATCTGCGGGGTGAGATCGACTTCCGTGACGTGGATTTCGCCTACGATGGCGGCAAGGCCGTGCTGAGTGGCTTGTCCTTCACCGTGGAGGCAGGGAAGACCCTGGCATTGGTGGGTCCCTCCGGCGGCGGAAAGACTACGATCTGCCATTTGATTCCCCGCTTTTATGAGGTGGACGGCGGCTCCATCTCCATCGACGGAATGGATATACGGGAAATGAGCCGTCTGTCCCTCAGACAGAATATCGGTATCGTGGCCCAGGACGTATTTATGTTCAACGCATCCATCTACGATAACATCGCCTACGGATGTCCCGGAGCGACGAGAGAGCAGGTGGAGGAAGCGGCCAAGCGTGCCAATATCCATGACTATATCCTCACTATGCCCGAGGGATACGATACCATCGTCGGTGAGCGCGGCATGAAGCTGTCCGGCGGACAGAAGCAGCGTCTTTCCATCGCCCGCATCTTTTTGAAGAATCCGCCCATTCTGATTTTGGACGAAGCTACCTCGGCGCTCGACAACGCCACGGAGATGATGATCCAGCAAAGTCTGGAGGAGCTCTGCAAGGGACGTACCACCATCGTGGTAGCCCACCGATTGACCACCGTGCGCAACGCCGATGAGATTCTGGTCGTCACGGACAGCGGCAT
>JBGVJO010000280.1:0-1759 GCA_045129535.1 Eubacteriales bacterium | reverse complement strand
CCCCCCCCCCCCCCGCCGCCCCCCCGCTTCTGTCATTATTGCCTTGACATACGGACGGATTTATCTTATAATTATGGTAATCGAAATGACGGAAATGTCAATTCAATTTTTGCTGTGGAGGCACATATGGAATATTTGGTTGGTCTTGACATCGGTACATCCTCTGTGAAGGGCGTGCTTATGTCCCGGGACGGTAAAGTCGAAAACGTAAAGACGAAAAAACATGCGTATTATTGGGAAAACAATCTGAAGCTTCTGAATGCGGACGTATTCTGCGACAACTGTTTTTCCGTTATTAAAGAGCTCTCCGACTCTTTGACAGACAGTGATGAAATCGCGGGTGTATGCGTTTCCGGTGCCGGCGGCAATCTGATGCTGGTCAAGGACGGAAAGGCGTGCTCTCCCGTTTACGGTTGGCAGACTGAGTATGACGAGGCAGTTATCGGTGAGGCACTGGCTCCTCTTACCGCTGAGTCCGTGTACAAAACCGTGGGCTGGCCGAAGCTGAATTCTTTCCCTCTGGCAACCTTTGGCTATCTGAAGGCCACCAATCCTCAGGCTCTCGCCGATGCGGATATGGTATGCATGCATATCGAATACCTGGCGTATAAGTTGAGCGGTGCTTGGGGCATCACTCGCTCCCAGGGTACTACCTTCTACCTGATCGATCAGGCGGAGGGTAAGTATAGCAAGGCTCATTTGGACAACTTCGGCCTTACCGAGGACAAGCTGCCTCCTATCGTAGAGGCTTGCTCCGTTCTTGGCAATGTGACCGCGGAAGCTGCCGCCAAGACCGGCTTGAAGGAAGGAACGCCTGTCATTCCCGGTACCTTCGATCATCCCAGCGCGGCCAGAGGTGCCGGCGTTCTGGATGAGAGC
The DNA here is from genome assembly GCA_045129535.1 of Eubacteriales bacterium. Lineage (GTDB taxonomy): Bacteria > Bacillota > Clostridia > Oscillospirales > CAG-272 > SIG701. The sequence goes on along the minus strand of JBGVJO010000280.1, from coordinate 880 downwards.
AGCGTAATGGTATCCTGCGGCACTTCCTGGGTAGTGTTCATTCCTTATGCAACCAGAGATATTCCCCTGAACAAGGGCATTCTGGTGGATCCCTTCATGGATCCCAAGGGCAACTGGTGCGGTATGAAGTCTATGACTTCCGTGGCTGAAACCATCGATAAGTATACGACTCATTTCCTGGGCGATATTCCCGTGAAGGAGTTTGACCGTCTGGCCGCCGAGGCGAAGCTGGGCTGCAACGGATTGGTGATTGAGGACGAGAACACGGACGTAACCGGCTACAGCCGTCCCGATATCGCCCGCGCTATCATGGAGAACATCGCAAGAAGACTGAAAGCCTTCCTGGAAGAGTTGGAGATCAAAGCGGACGTAGTAAAGCTGGTTGGCGGTATCACCAACTCCAAGCCTTGGTGTGAGGTGGTTGGACAGATCACCGGCAAGAAAGTTCTCGTTATCAACGGTGAGCACGCCGGTGCCATCGGCTCCGCCATTATGGCCGGTGTGGGCGTAGGCATCTACTCCGATGAAAAATCTGCTTTTGACAGCTTTGGATTCAACTGATGCTTAAATGAATACCCGAATGGGGTTATCGCTATGCGCGGTAACCCCATTTTTTGAGAATATATCTTTTTTCGGCAAAGTGCGTATGTAAATTGACATAGCATCGATATCGTGATACAATAGGTGGGCAGGTTCTTCCGCTTGTGTGAATCTGCCGTCCTGCTTATGAAATACAGATGCCGGAAATCCGGTATATTGGAGTAAATCAGAATGATAAAAACAAATAAATTCCTTCGGCTTTTGACAATGAACCTTGGCTGTGTTCTTTTGGCCATAGGCGTGTATTTTTTTAAAATCCCCAACGGTTTTACGACCGGCG
>JBGVJO010000279.1:0-2491 GCA_045129535.1 Eubacteriales bacterium | reverse complement strand
TTCTCTCCCGCCACAAACAGATCCACCCACTCCACAGCCAATTCCTCGTAGGGCTCCTTGTCGAAATCAAACCCTGCATCCCGATAGTATTCCTTTACGGGAAAACGGAACAACTTGTGATATTTCTCCACGGAATCGATGGTGGGAAGCCCGCGCTTGGCGAGCATTTGATTGACACAACGGATACCGTGATGTACGTCATCCATAACGGTGCCGTTGAAATCCCAAAATACGGTAGTATATTTCATAAATGAAGCTCCTATCGAACGAAAATAAACAACCAAGAGAAAAATGAAAAACAGGATAAACAGGACACGCCGAGGCGCATATAGTAAAGTAACTGTGATTGCGCGGAGGAATATATGATTGCGGATTTTTTGGTTTTTATACTGGGTGGCCTGTCGTATCTTGTATTGAGCGTGTCTCCGTCTCAAAAGTTTCCGCCTCCTCTGTCTCACGAGGAGGAGCGGGGGGAGTTTGCAAAAATGCGGACGGGGGATACGGCGGCAAGAGGCCGGTTGATCGAGCACAATCTGCGGCTGGTTGCTCATATTGTGCGTAAATATTACGCATCCCAAACGGGACAGGAGGATTTGATCTCCATCGGCACCATCGGACTGATTAAGGCCATTGATTCCTTCAAATCCGAAAACGGTGCCCGTTTCGCCACCTACGCCGCTAAATGTATCCAAAACGAGATTCTGATGCATTTCCGTGCCCAGAAGAAGATAATGTGCGAGGTGTCCATCAACGATACCATCGATATGGATCACGACGGGAATCCGCTCACGTACGTGGACATCATCAAGGTGGACGACACCATCGCGGACGATATTGATGAGAAGTGGAAGATCGCCCGGGCGCTCCGTTACATAAAAAATGAACTGAACGAAAGAGAGCGGCAAATCATCACTCTTCGCTACGGTCTTGGAAATCGTCCCTCTGTTACCCAGCGGGAGGTGGCGCAAAAACTGGGGATTTCCCGCTCTTACGTGTCGCGGATCGAGAAGAACGTTCTTGCCCGACTGAGTGGGTATCTGGAGCAGGGAAGCGGTGAATAAACCGCCGCAGTCAAGTGTGTACTGCGGCGGGGAGAATCACTGTATTCCAAATAGATTTTTTGCGTTCTCTGTGGTCAGACGGACCGTGTCTTCCTCCGACAGACCGATGGCGTCCGCCAAAGCACGGGCCGTATCGGCCACGTAGCCGGAGTAGTTGATCTTTCCACGATGGGGAACGGGAGCAAGATAAGGGGCATCCGTTTCGATAAGCAGACGGTCGTGGGGAACGACGGTCGCGGCCTCGCGGACCTTGGCGGCATTTTTGTAGCTGACGGTTCCCGAGAAGGAAATATACCAGCCCATCATAGAAAGCTGTCTGGCCATTTCCGCACTGCCGCTGAAGCTGTGAAACACACCGCGTACGCGGGGATGGGCACGCACCGTATCAAAAGCATCACCGTGGGCATCCCGATCGTGAACGATCACGGGCAGAGACAGTTCCTCTGCTATCGACAACTGATCGTCAAAGAGACGGATCTGCCGATCCCGTCCGTCGGGATCCCAGTGGTAGTCCAGCCCGATTTCACCGATGGCTACTACTTTCGCGTGAGCAGCCAGAGCGCGTATATCATCAAGAACACGGGGAATGTCGCTGTCCGGAATGTGCATAGCATCTTCCGGATGCAAACCGACGGCGGCGTACATAAAGGGATACTGTTCCGCCAATGCAATAGATTCCCGGCTGGTTTCCGGATTGGTACCTGCGTTCAGGATGTACCGGATTCCCAAATCGTATGCGTCACGGATGGCGGCATCCGCCCCGCCGGGATATTCCTCAGCGAAACGTCCGTCGTTATAGTGGGCGTGGGAGTCGAAATATTCCATCAGCGGATGCGCTCGCCCAGAGGTGTTTCGGGATCCAGGAATACGACGCGGATCGTATCCTCGCCGGAGGCAAGGATCATACCGTTGCTTTCGATGCCGCAGAGTACGGCCGGCTTCAGATTGGTCACAAGAATTACCTTCTTGCCGATCAGCGCCTCGGGCTCGTAGAACTTGGCAATGCCGGATACGACCTGCCGCTTTTCGTAGCCCAGATCGATCTGCAGCTTCAGCAGTTTCTTCGCCTTCGGCACCTTCTCGCAGGCGAGAATCTGCGCGGAGCGAAGCTCCACGTTCATGAAATCCTCAATGCCGATCAGCGCCAGACCTTCCGGCTTCTCGATAGCTTTTGCGGCGGCTTCGGCAGCGGCGGCTTTTGCCGCGATCTCGGCGTTGATCTCATCCATCATCTTCTTTTCGTCAACGCGGGCAAACAGAACGGATGCCTCGCCGACGGATGCCCCGGCCGACATGCCGCCAAAGGCAGCCAGGGAAGCGTAGTCCGTCTTATCCGTGCCGATCTGACGGAAGATCTCCCGGCAGGTGGAGGGCATAATGGGCTCCAGCAGAACGGCCGCAATGCGAATGCATTCCAGCAGATTATACAT
>JBGVJO010000278.1:0-2235 GCA_045129535.1 Eubacteriales bacterium | reverse complement strand
CGTAGAGGCAGTACACGCTGAAGAGAACCGTGCCGATAATGGAGGCAAGCACCAGGGTGCCAACGATCACGTGCTTGTATACCAGGCAGGCGATCAGGCAGAACAGGGCAACGCACAGCATCATAGCAGGGGTCACGTAGTGGTCTGCGGTATTGATCTTCTTAACGATAGCAAAAATCTGGTAAGCGGCCGCCAAAGCGGAAAGCACACCAAACACGATGGCGAGAGGAGTCAGCCAGTAGTTTACGAACGCCAGCTCCACCGTTGCCTCACGGCGAAGGGAGAGAAGGGTGGCGATGCCCACCAGGTTTACCGCCGCCATAATCAGTATACGGACGGAAACGATATGGGAAAGCTCCTTTTTGGACATACCCTTAATCATAGCTTTATTGTTCTTGCGGCTCAAATTCTGTTTTGCCATAACCATCTCAATTGTATCCGTCAGGCCGGGGATAAGACGGATCCGCTCCTTTACATTATTTCTGTAATCCTATATATAAGCGTTTTATGCACGGAATCATGCGGTACAGACCGCACCTATGGTATAATACCACAGTATTATACTATATTCGAATCGATTTGTCAAATTATTTTAGAAGAAAATAGAGATCTTGTGCAAAAAAATCCTGCCGCTCATCACAAAAACCGCAAAGAAAACCGTCCCGGCACACCCGGGACGGTATGAATTATTTCTTGACTACGCCGGCATACCAGCCGTTTTCCCGGCGGAAATCCTCCACCGTGAAGCCGTTCTCACGCAAAACGGAAACCACTTCCTCTGCTCTCTCCTCAATGATACCGGAAACGATGAGCACGCCGCTCTCGGCCATATATGCGCCGATATCGGGAGCCATACGGATGATCACGTCCGCCACGATATTGGCCACGCACACGTCGTATTTCTTATCCGGTACGCCCTTCAGAAGATCAGACACGGCGCACGTCACGTTGGCCGTGCCGTTCACCTCGGCGTTCTCCCCCGCAATGCGCACGGCCACGGGATCGATATCACAGGCAAAGCATTCCGACGCGCCCAGCTTGGAGGCGCAGATAGCCAAGATGCCGCTGCCGCAGCCCACGTCCAGAACGGTGGAACCGTCCTTTACGTAATTCTCCAAGAATTCCGCACACAGTCTGGTAGTCTCGTGGGTACCCGTGCCGAAGGCCATACCGGGATCCATCAGCACCGTGATCTCCTCCGGTGCAGGATCGTAACTTTCCCACACGGGCACGATCACCAGCCGCTTGCCGGTCTTGATCGGCTTGTAATATTTCTTCCAGGAGTCCGCCCAGTCGTCCTCACAGACACCGCTGCACGTAACCTCCGCGTCAATTCCGCACTCATCCAGGCGGGCACGGATATAAAGCTCCGCCTCACGGGGCGATTTTTCATCGGGCACGAACACGGACACAGCCGCGGTAGTACGGTCCTGCTTGAGCAGATCCTCGTCGATCAGATCGCCGTATACGCCGTCCAGGTCCTTTTCCACATCAGAAAAATCCTCGATCATCAAAGCGTTATCGATCATGCTCATAATAGCGGTGATGGTATCCAAATGCTCGCACGCCGCGCTTACGCGGATGCGAATCCAGTTTTTCTCTTCCATATCTCTGTCCTGTCTGTATGATTATTTGAAGAATCGCTTGAAGAAGTTTTTCCGGTTGCCGCCGGATTCACCCTCGCCGCAGCTTTCGGCGAATTTGCGGAGCAGATCCTTCTGCTCGGAATTCAGATTCTTGGGCACTTCCACCTTGACGGTGATGTGCAGACTGCCCCGTCGCTTGCTGTTGACCACAGGCACGCCCTTATCCCGGATGGTAAAGGTGGTGCCGGTCTGGGTTCCCTCCTTGATCTGGTACATCTCCGTACCCTCCAGGGTGGGAATGTCGATCTCCGCGCCGAGTGCCGCCTCCGTAAAGGAGATGGGCACCTCGCAGTAAATATCGTAGCCGTCCCGCTCAAATACAGCGTGGGGACGGACGTTTACGTAAATGTACAAATCTCCCGCAGGACCGCCCTCGCGTCCTTCGCTTCCCTGCCCGCTGAGAACCACTCTCTGTCCGTCGTCAATGCCGGCAGGAATGGATACGTCCAGCTTCTTGGTCACGCGGACGTAGCCGTTGCCGCGACAGGATTCACAGGGCTTCTCCACGATCTTACCCGTACCGCGGCAGGCATCGCAGGCTTTTTGGGTCTGCATAATACCGAGAGGCGTGCGCTGCTGCACGCGGATC
>JBGVJO010000277.1:0-9586 GCA_045129535.1 Eubacteriales bacterium | reverse complement strand
TAACGAAAACGACTCCGTCTCCTTTGAGGGAATTAAATTCGGCGGTAACGATACGCTGTCTGCTTACGTTGCCATCATCTGTGAGGCGGACTTGCTCATCAATCTGAGCGATATCGACGGTCTGTACGACAGCGATCCCCGTAAGAACAAAAACGCCCGTCTCATCGAGCACGTGGCGAAAATTGACGATACCGTTCTCGCCTGCGCCGGCGGTGTAGGATCCGATCGCGGTACGGGCGGTATGCTGACCAAGCTGAAGGCGGCACAGATCGCCACAGCGGCAGGCATTCCCATGCAGATCCTCAACGGACGGGACCCGCGGGTTCTGTACCGCGTGATCGAGGGAGAGCACGTGGGCACCTATTTTGCCGCTGAAGGGGAGGATGCATGATGGAAAACACCGTATTTGAAGAGGTTCGCGCCCTGTGTGTTCGGGCGGGGGAGTGTAAGGCAGGCCTTGCCGCCGCCCGCACCGAGGTGAAGAATCAGGCGCTGTGCACCTTCGCGAAGCTGCTGCGTGAGAATAAGGATGCGATACTTTCGGCGAATGCCGAGGACTTGGCGAATGCCAAGGAGAACGGCGTAAAGGATACCATGCTGGATCGTCTTCGCCTGACCGATGCCCGCATCGAGGGCATGGCAAAAGGCGCGGAGGATATTGCCCGTCTGGACGATCCCGTGGGCAAGGGTGATTGCTGGACGCGCCCCAACGGATTGATGATCCGCCGCGTGCGGGTGCCTATGGGCGTGGTGGGCGTGATTTTTGAAGCCCGCCCCAACGTGGCCGCCGACGTGGCCGCTTTGTGCATCAAAAGCGGCAATGCCGTAGTACTTCGCGGCGGTAAGGAGGCCATTCAGTCCAACCGGGCCATCGTGGCATTGGCGCGCCGTGCCTTGGCGGAATCCGGTTTGGCGGCGGAAGCCGTCCAGCTGATTGAGAACACCACCCGCGCCTCCTCCGAGGCGCTGATGCAGATGCGGGGGCTGATCGACGTCCTCGTTCCCCGCGGCGGCAAGGGACTGATCCGCGCCGTGGTGGATAACGCCCGGGTGCCCGTGATCGAAACCGGCGCCGGCAACTGCCATCTGTACGTTCACGCCGATGCGGACTTGCCTATGGCCTTGGATATCGCTGTAAACGCGAAGATCTCCCGTCCCTCCGTATGCAACGCCTGCGAGACGGTTTTGGTAAATGCAGCGGTTGCGGAAACGTTCCTTCCCATGCTGAAAGAAGCCATGAATGCCCGTCATTGCGAGATTCGCGGATGCGAGCGCACAAGAGAAATCCTGCCCGACGTCACCCCCGCCACCGAAGAGGATTGGGACACGGAGTACAACGATCTCATCCTGGCGGTGAAGGTAGTGGATCAGCTTGTCGAGGCGGTACAGCACATCAACCGCTACGGTACGGGACACAGCGAAACCATCGTGACAAACGATCTCTCTGCGGCGGAGTATTTCCAGTCGGCCGTGGATGCTGCGGCGGTGTACGTCAACGCTTCCACCCGATTCACCGACGGCGGCGAGTTCGGCTTCGGGGCGGAATTGGGCATCTCCACCCAAAAGCTTCACGCCCGGGGTCCTATGGGCCTGACGGCACTGACCACGGAGAAATACCTCGTGAACGGCAACGGCCAGGTAAGGTAAATAAGAAAACCCCTCCCCCGATTCGGGGGAGGGGTTTTTTATGGATAATTATTCCATCATTTCTTTCACGTTTTCCACGATGTACGCGTCAAAATCGGACCGTGCCGCATCGTATTCCTGCCGTGTGCGGATGGTCCAGGCCACCGTGGCGGCGCCCAGCTTGCGGCACAGCCAAGTGGGAAAATATCGACCGTACAGATGGCGTGCGGCGATGAAATCCGGCCGCGCCAGGAAGTTCAGAAGGAGATTCTGCAAAACGAATCCCAAAGCGCCCCGATCCTCTCCGTCCCGCTTGAATTTTGTCACCAGTACACCACGCATGACGTGGGGGGCCAGCTTTCCGTAGCGAGCCACCAAAAGGGGATTGAAGGATTCGATACAGTACCGTCCGCCGTATTTTTCCAGGATCGGCATAGCCGCGTCACACAGGGTGGTGTCGGAGCTCTCGCCCTTCAATTCCACAACCAGCGGTACCTGATCCCGTACGAGATCCAGCACTTCATTCAGGGTAGGAATCTTTTCGGCGGTGTTAAGTAAGGACATCGTTTGCAATTCCTTCAGCGTCAGAGTGGTGATCTTTCGGGGATCGCCGCACATACGCGTAAGCGTAGCGTCGTGGAACACCACCACCTCGCCGTCGGCGGTACGGTGAATGTCGAACTCGATTCCCACGCCCAGGCGGATGGCCTCCTGAAAAGCGGCCAGGGAGTTCTCGGGAATGCTTTCGTTATCGAACACACCCCGATGGGCGTAGATCTGCCCAAGGAAAGCGCCGTATTTTTTCTTTGCCCCCGGACGGGGGAAGAGCATAAACAAATAAATTCCTGCGAGGGCGGCCAAAGTGCCGCCAATAATCCATACGGCTGTCATCAGTCGTCGCTGTCCAGATATTCGATGGCGGACTTCTTTGCCAGGGGCTTTGCATCACCGTGGCGCACCTGCATCATAGTAACGAAAGCCAGAGCGGAGAAGAGTACCGCATAGGGGAACAGGATGCGATAGCCGAACAGATCGATCAGCACGCCCGAGAGAATGGGAGTTGCAATCTGTGCCGCCATAGAGAAGGTGTAGTAGATACCGGTGTAACGGCCCACGTCGGAGCCGGTGGACATCTCCACCACCATAGGATAGGAGTTGACGTTGATGGAGGCCCAGCCGATACCGATCACTGCCATCACCAGATAAATTACGGGGGAATAGGAGGTGAGGAAGAAGCCGGACAGATAAGCGGCCGTCATAATGGCAACGCCGAAGAGGATCACTTTCTTCCGACCCAGCTTGGAGGAGATGATGCCAACGGGGATATAGCTGGCGGTAGCCACGACGGTGGCCACCAGCATCATATTCGCACCGGAGGATTCGGATACGTTCCAAATTTCGAGAACGTAGCGGGAATAGGCGCTGGAGAGGGCGTTGTAAGCAATGTACCACAATGCCACGGAGAAGAGAATGAAGATCAGACTGCGGCGCACATCAGGTGCCAGCTTGGCACCGGAGCTTCCGCTTTGCTCGTCCTCTTCCTCCTTGGGCATGGCGTCGGCCAGTTTTCTCTCACGGACAGTCAGTACGAGGATAAGGGCGCAGAGCGCCATAAATACCGCCATAATGGCGAATACGGTAAAGTAACTGCCGTCCTTGGTGCCCGTTTCTACGTTTACCTTCGGGAGCATCTTGATGATCAGCAAAGCGAAAATGCCGCCCACCGTGCCCATCAGATTGATGACCGCATTGGCGGAGGAGCGCAGGGGCTTGGGGGTCAGATCGGGCATCAGTGCTACCGCGGGGGAGCGGTAGGTGGACATTGCGATGAGAAGCAGTCCCAGTGCCACGACGAACAAAGGCAGATTGACTGAACTGTCCGCCAGGGGAAGCACAAGCATCAAAACGGCCGCAAGGGCGGTGCCCACAAGGATGAACGGGGTACGGCGGCCCAGGCGGGTGTTGATCCGATCGGAGAGGGAGCCGAAGAGGGGCAGAAGAAACAGTGCCAGCACGTTATCGGCGGCCAGCACTACGCCGGACAGACTCTCCGGGAAATGGAATGTGTATTTCAGAATGAGCGGAACCACGTAGTCGTACAGCTGCCAGAAGCCGCAGATGGACATAAAGGCCAGTCCAATAAAAAATGTGCGCTTGTAATTCAGTTTCATATCCGATTCTCTTTTCTTATTTGATGGGATATCTATGGTCATTATAGCACGGTGTCTGTACCGTTGTCAAGCAAAGGGAAAGGGGCGAAAAATTCCCGTAAAGGTTGACACAGCCAGTACGATTCAGTACAATATAGAAAAGCAAGTGACGGAAGGGATGATTGGATGAAAGAGCGTTCTCCCGGTTTGGATCTGGTGCGTACGGCGGCGATTTTGTGCGTGCTTGTTACCCACGCCATTTCCTATACGGGCGTGATGAGCACGCCCCATACGGCTCCCGCCTTCGGGGTGTATCTGGTGATGCGTTTTGCCGCCATGGCAGGGGTGCCCTTGTTTTTACTTTTGAGCGGATATCTGTGCTGTGAAAAGCGGCTCAGCCGCACCTATTACGGCGGGGTATTGTCCGTGGTTTTCTCCTACGGCGTGATTGCTTCCGCCGCAGTGATTCTTGCCTCCGTATCCGGTGCGCAGAAATACACAGTGTGGGAAGGCATACGGGGCATTCTGAATTTCACTGCCCACGGATACGCCTGGTACGTGGAGATGTATCTGGGACTGTTTTTGCTGATTCCTTTTCTCAATCTCATCTTTGAAGGACTGAAAACGGCCCGTGCCCGCGGCATACTTATCCTTACTTTGGCCGCCCTCACGTTTCTTTCGCCGACGCTGGAAAGCTTCCGGGTGGGCGGTGCGGCCCTGGACGTTCTGCCGGATTACTGGCGCGCGCTGTATCCGCTGACGTACTACTTCCTCGGTGCCTATATAAGAAAGCATCCGCCGAAGCTGTCCCGTATTGCCCGTGTGATTCTGGCGGTGGTTGCTACTGCCTTGCCCTGTATTCTGTGCTATATTTACACGGTGCACGACGGCAGTTACGCCTGGTATATGATGAACGGCTTTGCATCGGCCACGGCGGCGTTCTCGGGCGTGGCCTATTTCCTTCTTTTGTATGATGTGCCCGTGAGAGGAAAGCCCCTGCGGTTTATTCTGGCGGAGATATCCGTATGCTCCTTTGAGATGTATCTGTTCTCCTACATCACCGATCAGGGTGTGGTGCGACTGCTGGATTATGGGGGAGTGGCCCGCCACAGTGTGCGGCTTCTTCTCCTTATTGTGGGATCCTTTATTGCTTCTTATGCGGCCTCCCGCATTTTGCGGCTGATAAGTGTGCCTGCCGTGCGGTGGGTGCGAGGGAAATGCCATATCTAAATAAAAAAACAGTGCGAATTTAACCTTCGCACTGTTTTTTTCGTTATTTTACAAGATACAAATACGCTCCGTTTACGCCCGGGGCGGTGTGGGTGGTGAAATCCGTATCCTCAATGGAAATATTGCCGGCCACCTCTCCGTATATCCGAATCACGTCACCGGGCAGGAAGTTCGCTATATCCTCCCGTCTGCAGTCCCGAATGAGAAAGCGTACTTGAGGATTGGAGGGATCCTGACACAGATAGTAAACGGGATATTTTCCGTTTGCGGCGTCTAAGTAGAAGTCCGTGACCTGCTGCACTACGGTGACGGTCGTCGTCACGTAGGCATCCGTGTAGGTAGCGGCAGAGCGGTACAGATCCTCCGGCGTAACTGCTTCGCAGCTCTCGTTGTGTTCTTACAGCCGGATCACGTTGGCACCGCCGCACGTTTCCGCCAATTCCGCTTCCAGGCGGCGGCAGGTGAGCAGGATGCTCTGGGAGCCGTCTTTGCCCGTTGCGTTCAGCATTTTCAAAACCCGGGACAAGCGGGTTTCGTCCACGCGGGCAAAGCTTTCGTCGTAGATCAGGGGCGGCTGGGTGTCGCCGAACAAGGCACCGCTCAGCGCCCGCCGCAAGCTGATATAGGCAATATCCTTGGTTCCCTCGGAGAGGTATTCCACCTCCCGGGTCATACCGTTTCGGGTGAAGGTCATGGACAGACCGTGATCCACGCCGATGGCCTCAAAGGCGCCGCCGCTGATGCGGTTGGCAGAGGCACAGGCTTGTGCCACCACCTTGGGGAGCACGCCGGCCCGCATGGTGTCCGACGCTCTTTGCAGGGTTTCCATGGCCAGGCAGTAGGCTTCGTGGCGCATAGTCAGGGAGTTAATCTGCTCATCCAATTCGGAGAGACGTCCCGCCAGTTCCACGGGGGAAACGCTGACGGCACGGGATGCGGCCACGCGTGTTTCCAGATTGTGATGTTTTTCCTCTTCCTCCCGGAGTGCGTTTTGCAATTCCGTAAGGAACTGCTTGGCCTCCTCCAGTCTTGCCGCATCCAGACCGGATGCAATTTTTCCCTCGGGAGTACTGAGATTTTCCGCAAAAACGCGGCGGATTTCTTCTTCATTTTCGCCCTGCAGCTGCTCCTGCAATACGGACAAACGGCCGCTCAGCTTATCAATGGCTCGCTGCATTTCTTCCCGCTCGGCGCAGATGTCCTCGGCTGCCTTGGCGCTTTGCACCAATGCTTCCGTTGCGGCTGCGGCATAGGCATCCTCGTCCGTCTCGTCGGGAGTGGGCAGATCAGACAGTACACGGCCGGACAGCTCCAGGCCGGTTTTTGCTTCTGTGCGGCGGGCCTGGGCCATATCGGACAAGGCGCGGCTCATCTGACGGGATTCATTACTCAAGGTTTCCAGATCCCCCGCGGCACCGATGGCATCGGCAATGGCGGCGGGGAGAGAATCCACGTCCGGTGCGTCCCATTCCGTGAGCAGATCCCGCAGATTTCTTGCGGCCCGTCCGCGAATGATGAAGCAGAGGATGGCCAGTGCCAAAAGAGCACCTGCCCCGGCTAGGGGAATGGTGAGAAGGGAAATTTCATAGGTGTAAAGGAGCCATGCGCCAAGGCCTGCCAGAATGGCGAACAAAACCAGCGTCAGGCCGATGGCCAACGTGAGACGCATCCGTCCCTGGAGGGAATCGGCCCGTGTTGCTGCCGTGCCGATCTCGCTCTCCGCCCGTCTGTGTTTATCGCTGGCGGTGGTGTGTCGATCTCGGATGACCGCGTTTGCCTCCCGCATTTGGGCGAGGGCGGTGGACTGCTCGGAGATCCGCGCGGCGGATTCCTTGAGGCGGGAAACAAAGGCACGGTCGATGCCGTCTTCGTTTCGCTTGGCAAGCTCGCTTCGCATAACCGCCAGCTTTTGGTTGCCTGCGATGGCGGTATCAAACCGACGGCGGATCAAATTGATCTCGCCGTATTCGCAGATCCGTTTTTGCCGCCGGATCTTTTCCCGCAAGGCCTCACATTTCGTCTGGGCGTCAGTCAACTCGTTTTCCTCGCTCAGAAGTGCCGCGATCTGCTCCTGTGCTGCGCGCAGTCGAGCGGCTGTCAGACTCCGCTCTTCCTTGCAGGTGTAGAGCTCGCCTCCTCCTCCGTTCTTATGGAGGATCTGCTTGCGGGCGGTGTCCAGCCGTTCCATGGCTTTTTTCGTGCTTACGTTTTCATTGGCAGTGAAAAGCAGATTCTCAATGGAAGACAGGATGCTTTCCCCGCTGGGGCGGGTGCCGTCGATCTGACGGACGAACACCGTGTTCATAAAAATGGCCTCGGGCACGTGGAAGATCACGTCTCCCGGCACCTCGCCCCGATGGACGGGGGTGCCCAGCGCCGTGTCGATGATACGTACCGTTTCCCGTACGGTTTCCCGCTGTCTTGAGCCATCGTCACTCATGGAGGCGGACAGATGCCGCTCGATGCGGAATTCGCCCTCCTCGCCGGACACGGTCATCGAGCCGGCGGCGGTGCCTGTTTCCCAGTTCACGTAACGGCGACGCTCCGACAATTCTCCGCCGGTAGCTTTTCCCGACAGGCCGTAGAGCATGAATTTGATGAACATGGCCAGAGCGCTCTTGCCGGATTCATTGGCACCTTCAATAATATTGAGTCCGTCCGACAAGTCTACCTCGCGGTCGCGCAGGACGCCGAAAGCCTCAATTTTCAAATGCTTTATGTACATTTTACACCTCAGATTTCACGGATGTTTTCGCCGGCGATGGCGGACAGGCCGTAGCGAAGGGCCATGGCGGCAATCTTTCTCTCCTCGGGCGTGCCACTTTCCATTTGTGCGGCCAGCGTGCGGTAGAATTCACCCCGCACGGTTCGGTCGTTTTCAAAATCCTGGGGGTTGATGGCGGGCAAGGTTTCATCCCGCACTTCCAAAAAGAACAACTGGGGGAACCGTGCACGGAGCGCATTTACGTCCACGATCAGGGAAGGGGATACGGAGCCCTGCAGTACGGTGCGCAAAAGGGTGTCCTCACCGTAGGCTTTCTCCCGGATGAGGCTGCCGATCTTCTCCTCGATCTCACTCAGCGTTTCCGCGCCCGTGCAGTCCACGGCTTCATTCTCATAGCGGCGGCGGGAGAAACGGATCCGTTTGAGGCGAATGTCCGCACGGCCGCCCTCCTTATTGATCTCGCACAATACGGCGCCCTTGATGCCGATCTCGTCGAATGCACGGCCTTCCGGGCATCCGCAATAGGAGACAAGCGTATTGCCGATCTGCTCCGTGGCGGGTGCGTTGTGGATGTGGCCGAGGGCCGCATAGTCTGCACCGAATTCGCTGAGCACCGCCCGTGAGATCGGGCAATAGCGAGACAGGGGAACGCCGATCTCGCCGTGGGCACAGAGCAGATTGATTTTCTTTGTGTCGTCTGCGTGGGTACCGCTCAAAGGACATTCCGTCATCTCAGGGGAGACGAACGCATAGCCGTACACGTCCACGCCCAACTCGTCAAAGGAGAATTTCTCCACCTTCGGTGAGCGGAATATGTGGACGTTTTGGGGAAAGATAGGCTTTGCCCAGATGCTGCCCGGTGTGACACAGTCGTGATTGCCGGGGGCGATGATGATCGGACACTCCGTCATCTGAAACTCACGAAGCATCAAAGAAAGGGTTTCCCGTGTTGCAAAATCCCGATCGAACACGTCCCCCGATAACAGTATCATATCGATTCTATTCGTTCTTGCGTAGGCAAACATTGCACAAAAGGCTTCGCGCAGTTCCGCCCGACGGATTTCTGCTTTACGGGCATCCAACCGCGCAAAAGGACTGTCGAGATGGATGTCGCCGGTGTGAAGGATTCTCAGCATTACGTACTCCTCCGAATTTGATCACAATTGTACCTTATACTCTATATTATAGCATTTTACGATGGGTACGGCAACAGGATTTTTGCGATTTTTGCGTATTTTTTCACAAATGCCTATAATTGGAACAAAATAGACAAACGCAAAAAACAGGCTGTGTGACGGAATCACACAGCCTGCGTGGATTATAATACAAAAATCTTTACCGCTTTGACAGCACTGCCGTCGGGATACTCCCGCACTTGCCCCAAAGCGAAGAAAACGCCGTCGTGGATCATACGCACCGTGGTGCCGACGGGAAGATCGGTATGGATCTTTTTCTGGTAGATCTCGCATCCGTTGCGTGCCAGCCGTGCGTAAAACGCAGGCAGATCCACCGCCGGGCAATCCAGAAAGAAATTTTCCAAAGGAATGACGCAAGCAGCTCGCTCGGCTTCCGTCATAGCCTCCAGTTGTTCAATCGTGCAGGCCTCTGCCAGGGAAAAGGGACCGCTTTCCGTTCGTGTCAGACGGGCCATAGCACCGCCGCAGCCCAATTTTGCCCCGATGTCGGCGCACAGTGTGCGAATGTATGTACCTTTGGAGCAGGACACGTCCAGCTCGTACAGATCCTCAGCCAGTTTAACGGCTTTCAGCGAATGAACGGTGATCGGTCTGGCCTGCCGTTCTACGGTGATGCCCTCCCGGGCCAGGTCCACCAGCTTGCGGCCGTTCACCTTCAG
>JBGVJO010000276.1:0-1746 GCA_045129535.1 Eubacteriales bacterium | reverse complement strand
AGCTGGTACGCCTGTCCTGCGGCCTGGAAAGCGCAGAGGATCTGATCGCCGATCTGGACCGTGCACTGAAAGGATAACGTCTATGCCGATTAAAATTCCAAACGAACTGCCTGCCACCCGGGTTCTGGAGGACGAAAACATATTCGTAATGACGGAGACCCGGGCGATCACCCAGGATATTCGCCCTCTCCGCATTCTTTTGCTCAATCTGATGCCTACGAAGATCGACACGGAGACACAGTTGTCCCGTCTTTTGAGTAATACCCCTCTTCAGGTAGAGTTGTACCTGATGCACACCGCCACCCACAAATCCCAGAACGTATCCGAGGAGCATCTTACCTCCTTCTACCGTACCTTCTCCGAATATAAGGATGAGTATTTCGACGGTATGGTAATCACCGGTGCGCCGGTGGAAAAGCTGGAGTTTGAGGGCGTGGACTACTGGGAGGAGCTTTGTGAGATTATGGAATGGTCCAAATCTCACGTGCACAGCACCTTCCACATCTGCTGGGGTGCCCAGGCAGGCCTGTACTACCACTACGGCGTACGGAAGCATATGCTGGACAAGAAGTTGTTCGGCATCTTCCCCCACAAGGCGGATTACGTGCGCTCCATTCTCCTCCGCGGCTTTGACGACGTGTTCCCCGTTCCCCATTCCCGCCACACCACGGTGCTTCGCGAGGACATTGAAAAAGTGCCGGAGCTCAAGATCCTTGCCTCCTCCGAGGAAGCGGGTGTGTACGCCATCTCCTCCAAGAACGGACGGCAGATTTTCATCACCGGCCACTCCGAATACGATCGCGGAACACTGGAGAGAGAGTACCTGCGGGATAAAAATGCCGGTCTTCCCATCGGAGTGCCGAAGAATTACTACCCCAACGATGACGATACGAAGGAACCGATGGTCAGTTGGCGCTCCCACGCCAATCTTCTGTACTCCAACTGGCTGAACTATTTCGTTTACCAGACCACGCCCTACGATATCAAAAAGGTATCGGAATAAATTATATAAGCGAGGCGATCCCCTATCTTCCGACGTAAAAAGGATACGGATATGACTGAGGGCTCCATTGTCCGTCATATCTTGAAATTTGCCATCCCGATGGCCCTCGGTCTGTTGTTCCAGCAGCTGTACAACACGGTGGACTCCGTCGTTGTCGGGCAGTACGTAAGCAAACAGGCGTTGGCTGCGGTTGGCTCCACGGGCAATATCATCAATATGCTGGTGGGCTTGTGCAACGGATTATCCGTCGGTGCCGGTGTGGTGATCTCTCAACGGTACGGCGCCAAAGATTACGAAAGACTCCATGAAGCGGTTCACACCACATTGAGTGTCACGTTTATCTTGGGCTTGATGGCCACCGTCATCGGCATTTCCATCGTCACTCCTATGCTTAGAATGATGGAAACACCGCCGGACGTGTTCGACGAGGCAAAGGCCTACCTGACGATCTATTTTTCCGGTATGTCCGGGCTGCTCCTCTATAATATGGGAGCCGGTATTCTGCGCGCCGTGGGTGACTCCCGACGGCCGTTGTATTTCCTGGCCTTTTCCGCCGGATTGAACATCGTGGGAGATCTTCTCTTCGTGCTTGTCTTTGATATGGGTGTAGCCGGCGTGGCGCTCGCCACCATCATCGCCCAGTTCTGCTCTGCGGCACTGGTGTTGTACGTCCTCACACGCACCAATGAACCATACGGAGTCAAGTGGAGTTGTCTTCACATTCAATGGAACATGCTGCAAAA
>JBGVJO010000275.1:0-3930 GCA_045129535.1 Eubacteriales bacterium | reverse complement strand
ACACGTTGGTGTGCTGACCGGGTCGCCTATAACCGATATGCGGATTACGTTGGTGGCAGGACGCGCGCATAACAAGCATACCGAGGGGGGAGATTTCCGACAGGCAACCTACCGTGCGGTACGTCATGGACTTATGCAGGCAAATACAGTCCTTCTTGAACCGTATTACCGCTTTCGTCTGGAGATGCCCCGGGATCATATTGGCCATGCTATTCACGACATTCGCGGGCGTCACGGATCGATCGAGCCGATGGAGGAATTCGGTGATACGGTCATTTTGCGAGGCCGCGCACCGGTCACTACTATGAATGACTACGCGATGGTCGTGGCGTCGTATACCAAGGGACGTGGCAGATTGAGTTTTGAAATGGACGGGTACGATCGTTGTCACAATCCCGAGGAGGTTATCGCCCGATACGCATATGATCCGATGAGCGACGTGGAAAACACACCGGATTCGGTATTTTGCGCCCATGGTGGCGGATTTAACGTAAAATGGGACCGTGTAACGGAGTATATGCATTTGGAAAGCTGTCTCCAAAAGGACAAAACGGAAGATATACCTCGTGTAATACACAAAAATCTCCGTCTGGATGAAAAAGAGCTGGAAGCAATTATGCTCCGTGAGTTCGGCCCGATTAAGCGCCCAACCTACCGTCCTCCTGTCATCCGGGGGCAAGACGACAGCAAATCCCTTGAGAAACCCATCTCCTCAAAGCGCTATTTGATCGTGGACGGATACAACGTGATATTCGCCTGGGAGGATCTGAAGGAGATCGCAGAGACGGATCTGGAGCGTGCCCGAAACGAGCTTATGCGGATACTGTCCAATTACAGCGCGTTTACCAAGCACGACGTGGTTTTGGTGTTTGATGCCTATAAGGTGGCGGGAAATCAGGGGAAACGGTTTGATTATCAAAATATCCACGTTGTTTTTACAAAAGAGCGGGAGCTTGGCGACGTGTATATTGAAAAACTGATTGCGGAAATCGGAAAGAACGACAACGTGCGCGTGGTCACCTCGGATGCATTGATCCAGTTGTCCGCCGTGCGGTATGGCGTGCTGCGTATGTCGGCGGCTGAATTTGCTTTGGAGGTAAATGAGGTCAACGGAAAAATCGGCGAGATCCTTACCGATCTGCGGGAGCAGTCTCGCAGTACCATAGGAGATACACTGAAATAACGGAAAAAACGTCTGAGAAATCAGACGTTTTTTGTATTATTTGCGTCGCCGTGTTTTGTGATGTGCGGCGCGTTTTTTGGGTGTTTTCAAGCGGAGACACGCCCCCGCAAGCGATGCTGCCGCAACGCCTGCATACATCCCCAAGGTAAGAAGCGGTGAGGGTGAGATATCGCTTTTCCCAAAGGGAATAAAAGACAACAGCATAAGGAGCACCATTATGCCCGCCCCGCAGATCGCGGCACATACAAGCGGGCAATCGGTGTTTTTGGCGGAAATATATCCACCAATGATCGCAGATACGTACAATGAGGCCAGCGCAAGAGGTCTTGACAGTACTGCGGGATCGGCTTGTGCATAGGCGATTGCCGTTGACAGCAACAGCAGTACAAGACCAATGCATAATGTGGATGCTACGCTAATGGCACACCGATAGGGAAGCCCCATAGAAGGTGTCGAATGAGTGTGCTTTACGGATCGTCTGGTCATAAAAAACCTCCGGATAGTTTGTCAGTGAATTCTGTACTAAACTATTCGGAGGATCTTTTACATATGACTGATCAGGGCTTTTCGTTTGCGTGAACGTCTACGCTCTTGATAGCGGACTTGCGGAAACGGATCTTAGTCTGATCACGGCTGGTTGCTACAACAACAGTTTCGCCGGTGATGGATACGATTTCTCCGATTACGCCGCCGATGGTGGTGATTTCATCACCGACCGCCAGGTTGTTCAGCATATTGGTTGTCTCTTTCTCCTGCTTTTTCTGGGGTCTTACAACAAAGAAGTACATAACAGCGAACATAATAACAACCATAAGAATGGTGGAAAGTCCCATGGACGCCGTGGGGGCTGTTGCCTCAAGAAGAATGTGGTTCATAATTTACCTCCAAGTGGTATTTTCTATATTATACCGAATTGTGCAGTGATTTACAAGTACATTCAGTGAATTTATTTTTTTACATAAAACTGTTGACAAATTGTAGAACGCTTGTTAGAATATAACTGTACTATTACAGATAATACAGTTGGAGGTGGTACAGTGGGCTTAATCACTATCGATTACCGTGATCGAAAATTGATTTACGAACAGCTTGTGGACAACGTGAAGCTGCTTGTTTTGCGAGGGGATCTGAAGAAAAACGATTTTTTGCCGTCGGTCCGTTCGCTGGCCAAGGAATTGGGTATCAATCCGAACACGATACAAAAGGCCTATGCGGAATTGGAGCGGCAGGGAATCATCGCATCAATTGCCGGCCGAGGAAGTGTGGTTATCCGGGATATTTCCGAGATTGCTGTGGCGGGTAAGGAATCTCTGATGGAAGAATTGCAGCCACTTATTGCGAAAGCGCGCACGTTGCATATGTCCCGTGAGGAGTTTATTGCCTGTGCTGCGGCGCTGTGGGAGGGAAAGGAGACAGAACAAAATGATTAAAGTTGAATCGGTCACAAAGTATTACGGCGACGTGTGCAGCTTGGATGAGGTTACGCTGCAAATCCCCGACGGATCGATCTTTGGACTTATTGGATCCAACGGTTCGGGTAAATCCACGCTTCTGCGTGCTATGAGCGGCATTTTCGCTGTAGAAGAAGGAAGAATACTCTTTGACGGATGCAATATCTGGGAGAATACGGAACAGAAAGCGAAGCTTGTGTATTTGTCCGACGAGCCATATTTTCTGCCGCATTCCTCCATTGAGGATATGCGGAATCTGTTCCGCAGTTTGTATCCCACTTTTGACAGTGTAAAGTTTGATAAGCTTTTAAATCTGTTCGGGTTGCCTCTGCGCCGTAAGATCAATACGTTCTCCAAAGGTATGCAGAAGCAGACGTCCGTACTGCTTGGTTTGTCCGTTTGTCCCAAGTATCTGTTTTGTGACGAAACCTTTGACGGTCTGGATCCCGTGATGCGCCATCTGGTAAAGCGAATTCTTATGGAGGACATAGCGGAGCGGGGAACAACCGTTGTAATGGCGTCCCACAATCTCCGCGAGCTGGAGGACATTTGCGATCATATCGCTCTTTTGCACAAAGGAAAGCTTCTGTTCCAAAACGATCTGGACGATATGAAGCTGAGTATTCAGAAGATCCAGGCGGTATTTACGGAGGCGGATGCAGAGGAGAAATTGCGTGAGATGCCTCTTTTGAACCTGGAGCGTCGGGGCAGTATGTTTACTATCGTAGCTCGCGGAACACGCGAGGAATGGGAGGAGCGTCTGCAGGCAATACATCCGCAGTTTTATGAATGCATTCCTTTGACACTTGAGGAAATATTTATTGCGGAAATGGAGGAGAATGGGTATGACTTCACAGAGATCCTTGCGTGAGAACAGATATACAACACCCCGCAGCTACTTCGCCTTCCTTTTGAAGCAAAATTGGCCGGTGCTGATTACAAACGTGATCATTCTGATCCTGCTCAACATTATACCTCTGTATATGTTTATCGGCGACGGCGAAATTCTTGAGTTGTCGGAAATCAAACGTGTTCTCCGCATGACGGAGTTTGCACAGGCTATGCGCGCCGTCAACACAATCGTCGGTTCGCTGATGGCCGTTGTGTGGGGCTGTGGCTGTATGAGTTATCTCAACTCCAAATCCAACGTGCACTTTTATCACAGCATTCCGCTGACCAGAACGAGATTATACGTATACGAATCGTTGACGAAATTCGTTTGCTACGTTCTCCCGTTCGCGTTTGCAACACTGGTCAGCATCTTTATCATGGGCGTGCGTGTCATGTGGGACTGGT
>JBGVJO010000274.1:0-4688 GCA_045129535.1 Eubacteriales bacterium | reverse complement strand
TACATATATAAAGTGCAAGGAGATGCCGTCCATGGAGAATACAAAAAACCGACCGCGTGCCGGGATGAAAAAGAAGATCCTTTTGCTGTTGGCTGTTCTTACTGTGGGAGCGCTGGCGGCCGTGGTGCTGAATTCTCTTGTCTGGCGGGGAATCATCCTGCTCAACAATCCACGGGAGAAAGCCTATCCCGTGCGGGGAGTGGACGTGTCCCATTACCAGGGCGAAATCGATTGGGAGGTTTTATCCTCACAAAACATTGATTTTGCCTTTATTAAGGCAACGGAAGGCAGTACGTTTACGGACGGGTGCTTTTCCTATAATTTCAGTAGTGCCCGGAGTTGCGATATAGCCGTTGGCGCCTATCACTTTTTCAGCTTTGACAGCCCCGGAGACAGCCAGGCGGATCATTTTATCCGGACCGTAATCCCCTTTGCGGGAATGCTTCCACCCGTGATCGATCTGGAATTTTACGGGGCACACACCGCAAATCCACCGGATTCCAGCGTCGTACGGGCGGAGTTGGATGCCATGCTGGCCGCGCTGGAAGCCCACTACGGATTGAAACCGATTCTGTACGCCACCGAGGAGGCCTACGAGTGCTATCTTTTGGGGGCGTATGAGGAGTACGATATCTGGATACGCAACGTGATCGCTAAGCCGCAGATGTCCGACAACCGGGCGTGGACGTTCTGGCAGTATACCAATCGGGGGCGTCTTTGCGGCTACGCAGGAGAGGAGCAGTTCATCGATATCAACGTGTTCCGCGGCACCGAAGAGGAATTCTCCCGCTATCCCCGCTATACGCCGTAATACGTATGCAAAAACACCCACAGGCTGTTGCCTGTGGGTGTTTCACATTTATTCGACTGTGGGTGACAGAAACGCTCACCATTCGCCCTGCCAGATCTCCTCGCCCTCGGCGAGAACGATCACCTTTTTCACGTTGCCGAAGCCGAAGCCGCGCACCGTTTCGCCAAGACCACGCAAAACGTGCTCTTGTGGGATTCCGTCCAGCGTCACCGTCACCGTGGTGACGCCCATGGTGTGAACGATCACGCTTTCGCCGTCGTAGTCCCGGATTTCGTCCTGTTCCCCCTCCGTCTCACGGATTACGGACAGGCAGGCGATATCCGACCCCGCCTCGCGGAGATAGGCGCTCAGTACTTCCTCCGTGCTAACGATCCCGTCGGGATAGTTCCACCAAAGGTAGCGCGTGCCCCCATCTTTATCAAAGAAAAGGAAATTCACGCCTTGCATCAAAATGCCGTCCACCGTGTCCCGCGCTTCGTCCTCCGCGGTGTAGAAGAAATCGTCCCGATCCATCACCGCCGCATCCTGCTTGTTGGCTGATTCCGGCGCCATGGAGCCGCTTCTCATAAGGGCGGGGAAGGAGAGAACGGCCACAGCACAAAGGCAAAGGCAGGCGGCTGCCGCCGTGTATTTCGCCCACAGGGGGACACGGCGAGGCGGGCGGATATAAGCCGCTTCCGCGATCAGATCGTCGTCTATATCTCCGATGGCAGAAAGCAAAAAATCCTTCCTCATACCGTAAATCCCTCCTTTTCCAAATACGATTTCATCTTTTGCCGCACGCGGAACAGTTTTACGGCGGCGCCGTTTTCCGATATGCCGAACAAGTCCGCCAGAGCGGACATGTCCTCTCCGTACCAGTACCGACGCACGAACAGCTTCCGATCCTCCGCCCGCAGGGTTCGCAGAAAATCCGAGATGCATCGAGCGAGCTCCGCCCGCATTGCCTCGGATTCCGCTCCGTCGGAGGTGGTGAGAATATCTTCCACCTCGGAGAGCAGGGCGTCCCCGCCCCCGTACCGACGGGCGGCCCGGTTGTACCGGTACCGATCTAGGGCCAGATTGCGGGTGATCCGCAAAACGTAGGGGGAGAGGGGATCCGGATCCGTGGGCGGGACGGTGTCCCACACCCGCAGATAGGTGTCGGATTCGCATTCCTCCGCATCACTTTCATTTTTTACAATATTCATTGCCACGTGGCGGCACAGCTTGCCGTAGGTATCCCGCAAAGCGGAGATGGCGTCCTCCGAGCGGGCGAAAAACAGGGCAACGATCTGTCGGTCGGTCATATCGGTCATCCTTTCACACAGTATAACGGCACGTTCGGGAAACCATTACAAGGATTTTGTCTGTTGGACGAAAAAATTCGTCCGATGTTCCCCCGGTGTGAAAAATCCCCGCCGGAATTGCGACGCACCCTTAAGGACAGTTTTTGAAATTTAACAGAATATGTTGCCAACCGACAGGAAAAGGACGAAGTATCGCTAAAATTCTTCGTCCTCTTTTCTTGACAAGCACTACATCTGCAGACACAAATGTGTTTTTTAGTTATGAGCGATGAGGCTTGCTTGCGCTCACCGTTATGAGTTTGCTTTGCAAACGTTAAGATATGATCGCCTTGTTTTCTTAAACTGCACCGAAGGTGCACCCTGACTTGGCGAAGCCAATCATAACTCTAAACTCGCTATGGGCGATCATAACTGCGTTGTGTCCTTAGGGGCACAACGCTATCCGGCAGGGATGAAAAATAACCACGGAGAAGGATTGCGTGGGGAATATCCCCCGCCTTGCCCTCCCCGTATTCCCAGATGCGGGGATTGCGGGCGAGGGCCCGTGCCTCCGGCACGCTCCAGCGTGCCAGATAGAGATCGCAGGGCAGGGGGAGATATGGCAGATAAGATTCCGTGGTGGAAAGCATAGGGCGGAAGCCCCCGCCGCGGATCCGCTCCGTAAAGGCACGGATCATACAGGCAAGGAGGGCAGGATCCCGCGAAAGACGGGGGGATTCCACACGGCAGATCGCCCACAGAGGCGGAAAATCCAAGGTGTCGAGGACACGAAGAAAGTGATCCGCCTCCGCCAAAGCCTCCGTCACCGAGCGGGCCTCCAGATCGTGACAGATTGCCACGCCGATTCCCACCCGACGGGCGGAGAGGGCGTTTTCTGCCCAGTGGGGCGTAATGCGATTTTCCCCGGCGGTTGCGGACAGTACCGCAAAGCGGATGCCGTCCGCGTGGAGCGCGGAAAAGTCTACCGCTTTATCCCCGCGAAGAAGAACGCCTCTCACACGGGAATGCCGTAGATGATCACGATTCCGTCGCCGCCGGCGCCGGATTGGTTCACCCAGTTGCCGTACTTCTCCATGGATCCGCCGCCGGCACCGATCCCGCCGCCCAAAGCATTCCAGTGACGTTCTTCAAAGGGGGTGAGTTCGTCGCCGTAACCGGTGCGGCCGTTTCTGCCGCCGATGCCGAAGTGGGAATCACCGCCCTTGCCGTAGGCAGAGGCCGTGCCGGTTTCCTGTGTGAATCCGCATACAGTGACCGGTGTGGGCTCCCCGTTCAAAGGACCGCCCGCACCGCCGGACACGGAATAATTCCAGAAGGCGGTGGCACCGCCGTCGTTGCCGGGGGTGTCTGTGTGCACGCTGCTGGTGATGGCGGCACCCCCTTTGCCCACGGTAACGGGATAGGATTTTTCCGGGATCAGCGTGATGCCGCTGAGACACAGATAACCGCCGGCAGAACCGCCGTAGGCCACGTCCGTGCCGTTCTGCAGGATGCTGGCACCGCCGCCACCGCCGCCCTGCAATACGATATCGTATCGGCCGTCGGCGGTAGGATAATCGGCGGGCTTGAAGGTGCCCGATTCCGTGAATCGGCACAGCTCCACACGGCCGTTGGTGATGGTGGTGGCGTCTCGGTAGACGCCGTCGCCGCACAAAACCTGACGGGATCCTCCATCCGTGCGAAGAAGGGCGGCGGCCTGAGCCATAGCGGCCGCATCCTCGGTATCGAAGTGATCGGTGATGGCGCGTTTATACTGCTCTAGCACCTCCTCCACGTCCATGGTGTTCAGAATATAGGAGGCACGGGGGCGCAGATCGGTCAGTGCGGCATTCTCGATCACCGTTTCGTTTGCCCCGACGAAAATCTCCGCCAGAGGAATCTCGTGAACGGATTCGGTAACAGTCAGTGCGGGGGCGGTGGGACTGGGACCGGCCGTGCCGGATCGAAGAACGCATCGCATCTCGCGGGCATCCAGATCCAAACGAAGCACGGCCAGATCCACGCGGGGATAATTTTTGTCCGCCGCAGACACGGACAGAGTCAGGGAATCGGTGTTGCGATAGGTATAGCCGTCAATGACTGCCATACCGGCGGAAACGTCCACCGTCATCCCGCCCGCCTTGCCTGCCATAACGGTGAGGGAATCCTTCGACGTCACGCCATTTGAAACGTAAGCGGCACGCTCCGCGGCAAAATCTTCGGCGGAATAAGCGCGGTCCGGCTGGCCGTCCACCAGGGTTGCGTTAAAGGGAAATGATTTTTCCATATAGAACTCCTTTATGATGTATGTGTGTTGGGAATAAGGGACAGGCGGATAGCGTAATGGATGCCGCTCTTGTCCGCCGTCAGGGATTTTTTCGTACAGACAGCCGCGGAATATCGGCCCAGCATAGGATCGCTGAGGGGGCAGATCTCCCCGGGAGTCATCTCCCGGGCGGTGGCTGCATCCACCCGGAGATCGGCGGAGAAGCGGGGACGGTGCCCCATCAATTCCCGAATACCGATCTCCGTAAGGGCCGCTGCGTAGTCCGCATCCGTTTTGAAATCGGAGGGGGAGAGATCCGTGGCGGAGTACAGCTGCTCCCGGA
>JBGVJO010000273.1:0-2838 GCA_045129535.1 Eubacteriales bacterium | reverse complement strand
GTGGAGAAGTAGTACTGATAATCCGCCTTCTTCTGAGCACTGCTCATGGTCACCTTGAAGAAGGGAGTACCGATCAGCGGATCGGGCAAGGAGCTTACCTTTTCCGCCGTTTCGTTCATAGTAAGGAACAGCTCGATCACGTCGTTGTCGGCGCCCGACTTACCCTTCTCAAAGGAGAACTCCTTACCCGCCAAATCCGAGACGGAGATGACGCGCACGTTTTTATCGGAAACGGGTGCCTTATTGGTATTATTGTAGGAAATAATCGCCACCAAAGAAGGAATAAAGATGGCAATGGCGCACACGATCGCCAGAATTTTCGATTGCAGTTTCATAAAACGGCTCCCTTTCACTTGTTATCAGGAATTGCCCGGTTCTTTACACTATATATTATAAATGGAAATTCGCCGAAAATCAAGCCTTTTCGATCGTCTTGGGAAAAGTTCACTTTTTCCCCCGGCGATGGCCGCCGTGGGAGGTATGCTTGCCCTGTCCCCGACGCTCCGGCTGCCCCCGCTTGCCGCGGCGGTCGCCGTAGGAGGTTCGCTTGCCCGAACCGCCCCGCTTATCGGAGGAGGGACGGCGGTCGCCACCACGGGGACGTCTTCTGTTTTCTCCGTCGAAGGAATTCTCCCGGGGAATGGGCTCTGCCAATTCCATATCGATGCGGCCGGTGGCCACCTCCGCCCGTGTCACACGGACGCGGATGGGATCGCCCAGGCGGTAGATGCGGCTGCCCGCCTTCAGGGTCATGGTGCTTTCGTTGTACACGGCCGTATCCCGGCGGGAGAACAGATTTTCCACGGGAATCAGTCCCTCAAACAGCTTGTCCGTGCGCACGAAAATGCCGAAGGAGCATACCGACGACACGATACCGTCGAACTCCTCACCCACGTGGGCACAGCAGTACTGGGCCATATACAGATCCTCGATCTGCCGCTCCGCGGTAACGGCACGCACCTCCGCCTCGCTGCTGATCCGCGCGCTCTCGGCGGGATGGGCGGGGCGGCGCTTGGTGTTATCCAAAGCGTGGGAAATGGATCGATGGACGAACAGATCGGGATAACGGCGGATGGGAGAGGTGAAGTGGCAGTACAAGGGCAGGGCCAAACCGTAATGGCCGCCCGCCTTTTCGTGATATTTCGCCTTAGCCAGGCTGCGGAGCATGACGCCGGATACCACCTCGGCGATATCCTTTTCGGCGGCTTCCGAGAGCAGCTGTCCCAGGCGGCGGGAGCTGACGCCCTCCTTTACGCCGGACACGTCCAGATCCATATTGTGGGCGAACTCCGCAAAGGTGCGGATCTTCTCCGCCGGCGGATCCTCGTGGATGCGGTACAAACAAGGCAGTCCCCGCTCCGTAAGCCAGGTGGCGGCGGCAACGTTGGCGGAAAGCATAAACTGCTCAATCAGCATCTCCGCCTCGCCCCTCGTGCGAGGAACGATATCCACGGCGATGCCCTTTTCATCCAGCAGGATCTTGGCCTCGGTGCTTTACAGATTCAGCTGACCGCGAACTTCCGCCGCACGGCGCAAAACGCCGTAGAGAGTCTGCATATCGAAAAGCATATCGAGAACGGGCGCATATTTCCCCGCAAAGGCGGAATCGCGGCCCTTTTCAAAGAGATCATTGACCTCCGCATACACGCCCCGCACGTCGGAGCGGATCAGGGATTTGGCGAAGTCGTAGGCGCGGGGATTTCCCGCCTTATCCAGATCGATGATGGCACTCAGCGCCCAGCGGTCCACGCCCCCGTTCAAAGAGCAGGAGCCGTTGGAGAGCGCCTCGGGCAGCATAGGAACCACCTTGTCCACAAAATAGACGGAGGTACCGCGGGCGTACGCCTCCCGATCCACCTCACCGCCCTCTTTTACGTACTCGGATACGTCGGCGATGTGCACGTACAACCGCCAGCCGTCCTCCGATTTTTCCAGGGAAATGGCGTCATCCAGATCCTTGGCGTCGGCGCTATCGATGGTCAAGGTGGGCAATCCCCGCAGATCCCGCCGTCCTGCCTCGGTGATGGGACGGGCGGCCATATCCTCCGCCTCCCAGATCACGGAATCGGTGAAGTGGGTGGGCACGCCGTTCTTGTGAAGAATGGCGGCATAGTTGGCCTCCTTGGTATCAGCACGGCCGAACACGGCGGTGATGAATCCCTCGGGGAGAATCACGAACTCACCCCGACGGCGCTTGCCGTAATCGGTAATGCGCACCGCCACCTTATCGCCGGGCTTTGCCTCCGCCAGATCGGTACCCCGCACCGCAATCTCCGTATGGAGCTTTTCGTTGTCGGGGTGGACCATGCCGTGGATGCCCTGCATATACAGAGTACCGATGATCTCCGTGTTGCCCCGCTCCAGAATCTTCGTTACCTCACCCTCGTTTCCTCGGGTGAAGCCGGGCTCCCCACGGCGGAATTTGTGTACCAGAACCGTGTCCCCCGTCATGGCGCCCATGGTGTCGTCGGGCGCAATAAATATATCCTCCAGGCCGTCTTCCTCCAGAATCTCGGCGAAGCCGAAGCCCCGGCCGCTATCGCTGAAACGGCATTTCAATAAAATTTCGGATGCCATACAATTTCCTCCTTTTGTCTAAAAAAAGCGCTTTTGGGAAGTTTGCCCCAAAAGCGCAATCTTTATTTGCTCAAAAATTACTGCTCGTCGCCTTCGGTATCGGCAGTAGTGTCTTCTGCTGCGGTATCGTCAGCAGCCGTGGTGTCCTCACCGGCAACGTCGGTAACACCGGGGTTCTGCGTGGGCTCCTTGTACTCGTAGTTGTCACCGGACAGACCTACGATGTACATAGCAAGAACCAGAGCGGCAAAAATGGAAGCG
>JBGVJO010000272.1:0-5301 GCA_045129535.1 Eubacteriales bacterium | reverse complement strand
GATCCGACGGCCGTTGTTTGTGCCGTTTCTGTGCTCGTCAAGCAGACGCACCAGGGCGTCGGTATCGAAATACTCCGCCGCCGCGTCGGAGGTGAAGGCATCCTTTACCAGATTGTAGTAGCGATCCTCTCTGAGCCAGTTGCGGATCGGCACGGGGAAGCCTTTTTTGGTGCGGTTTGCCCATGCATCGGGCAAGGTTTTGTTGGCGGCCGCACGAAGCACGTGCTTGGTATTCACGCCGTCGATCTTGAAGTGGGCGGGGAGGCTTTGGGCCTGTGCCATAATATCCCGATCCAGATAGGGCACCCGCAGTTCCAGGGAATGAGCCATGCTCATCTTGTCCGCCTTGAGGAGAATATCTCCCGGCAGCCACAGATTCAGATCCAGATACTGCTTCTTTTCCAATTCACTCAGGCCCTGTGCCCGCTCGTAAATAGGAGCGGTGATGTCGCGCACGGAGGGACCGGCTTTATATTTCGGCTTCAGAATGGAAAGAGCATCCCGCTCTCCCCATACCATCGCCTGGCCGATGAAGTAATCCTCGGGACGGCCGCTGCCTTTGATGATAAAGTCGTGTCCCTTGAAATAAGGCAGGGATGCGCTGACGGATGCCGCGGCACGGCGCAGCGGTGCGGGGATCTTTTTATACTTCCGCATCAGCGGGGTTTCGTCATACCACTCGTATCCGCCGTAGATTTCATCGGCGCCCTCGCCGGAAAGGACTACGGTTACCTGCTCTCTCGCCAGAGAGGAGAGGAACCACAGCGGTACGGAGGAGGGATTGGACTGAGGCTCGTCCATATGATACTGGATATCCGCAAAGGCATCGAAGCACTCCTCCGCCGTCAGTTCCCGACGGAAATTGCGGATGCCCAGAATGTCGGACAACTCCTTTGCCTCGGTGGTTTCGTCAAACTTCTTCTCGCCGAATCCTACGGAGAAGGTATTCTCCGGCATCAGCGCCGCCGTAATGTAGCTGGAATCCACACCGCCGGAGAGGAACGCGCCCAGGGGCACGTCGCTGATCCGATGAGCCGCCACGGATTCCCGCACGGCCGCGTCGATGGCGTCCGCCGTATCCTCGAAGGAGGCGGTGGTTTTCTTTGTGAAATCCACGTCCCAATACCGACGGATTTCCATCTTTCCGTCCGCAAAGGTGAAGGTATGGGCGGGGGGCAGCTTATAGGTTCCGCGGAAGAAGGTTTCCTCCGTTGCGGAATACTGGAAGGTCAAATAGGGACGGAGCGCATCGGGATTCACCGCACGGCGGAAGCCGGGATGCTCCAAAAAGCTCTTGATCTCCGAGCCGAAGAGGAGGTTTCCGTTCTCCAAAACGGAATAGTAAAAGGGCTTGATACCGAAATAGTCACGGGCACCGAACAAGGTGCGCTTTCTCTCGTCCCAGATTACGAAAGCAAACATACCCCGCAGCATAGGAACGATTCCCTCACCGAACTCCTCGTAGCCGTGAATGATGACTTCCGTGTCGCACCGTGTACGGAACACGTGTCCACGGGCGATCAGATCGTCCCGGAGGGAGGCAAAGTTGTAGATCTCTCCGTTGAACACCATCACCATGGATTGATCTTCATTATACATAGGCTGGGCGCCATCCGCCAGGTCAATAATGCTGAGGCGGCGGAAGCCCAACGTCACATCGTCCTCTGCCTCGCCGATATGGTATCCTTCCATATCCGGGCCGCGGTGGATGATCCGATCCGCCATTTTCTTAATAATCGCCGCTCTGTCGGGCAGAGGGCCGGTAAATCCTGCAAATCCGCACATATATCTCGTTTTCCTTTATCATCAAGCGTATAGAATTGCATACATAATATATTATAACACACTATTCCCCCAAAAGGAATAGCGGACATAAAAAAAGTATATTTTGAAAAAATTTTACAAAATCTCGCGAAACCACTTGACAATCACTTGACCGCGTGCTATACTATACTCACAAGGATGCACCGACTCCTTTGAGGTGGAGAGGGATCCGAATTTTTTTACCGAATGACAATTCGCAAGAAACCCATTGACAATCAGCCGACCGCGTGCTATACTGTATCTGTAGGCACAATACCAAAACCACCGCCAAAGGCGGCACGGAGGATTTTATATGGATTTCGGAATTGCATTGAAACGGATACCGGGAACGATCCTGGACCGTGAAAAAATGGGCGGCGCCACCGGTATGGAATTTCTTGACAAGATTTTCTACATCACCGACGGCATTATGCTGGCTCAGATACGGGAGATCGCCGGGGTGGACGGCACTACCCTGCAGAACTGGCTGAAACGCGGCTGGGTCATCAATCCCGTCAATAAGATGTACAACAAGGATCAGCTGGCCCGCATTCTCATCATCAATATGATGCGCGCCACTATGCAGCTCAGCGACATCTCCTTTCTTCTCACCTACGTGAACGGCGATCCCGGATGCCGGGAGGATGATATCATCCCCGAATCCCGACTGTACGACTACATCTGCCGTATGATCGACCGACTCACCAGGGAGAATGGAGATATGCCGCAGCAGTCCCTGACAAAGCTGATCGATTCCTACACCGCCGATTACGTGGAGACACTGGGCGGTGCCCGCCGTCGGCTGAATCGGGCGCTGGAGATCATCCTCACGTCCTATTACGCCAACATGCTGAAATTGCAGGCAGATTCTTTGGTGCACAGCCTGCGAGATCACTGATTTTGATTCTTCCCCCCAAGTATCAGGAGGTTTATTATGATTCAATGGTGGAACAGTCTTGACACATTTGCCCGCGTCTACGCCTTTATCGCGATTCCCTCTACCCTCGTTCTGATCGTGCAGACCATCCTTCTGATGATTGGCCTGAACGACGGTGACGACGGGTTGGATCTGACGGACAACGGCCTCGCCGACACCCCCGGTGACGGCGGCTCGGACGGTTTGGCCCTCTTCTCTATCCGCGGCATTATGGCTCTGCTTACCGTGGGCGGCTGGAGCGGTCTGGCTCTGTATGCATCCGGTGTGAACCGTCCTCTCACCATTCTCATTTCCGCCGTGTGCGGCGTGGCGGCTCTGTTCGGTATCGCCTATCTGATGCGCGCTACCATGAAGCTGCAGTCCAACGGCAACATCAGTCTGAGCCACGCTATCGGCAAAACCGGCCGCGTGTACATACCGATTCCGGCAAGCACCCAGGGCAGCGGCAAGATTACCTTGACGTTACAGGAGCGTTTTCTGGAAGCGGATGCCGTGACCACCGCCGATCGGAAGCTGGTTACCGGTGAAGCGGTACGCGTTGTGGCCACCGATGACTCCGGACTCCTCGTTGTGGAGCCTGTGGTCAAGTAACGGAGTACATTTCATGGAAATCTTATTCGGACTGTTTTTCATCCTATTCTTTGCCACGTTTTTCTCCATTCTTATCCGCAACGTCGGAGAATGGTTTAAAAACAACGACTCGCCCCGTTTGACGGTGCCGGCGAAGGTGGTTACCAAGCGAAGCAGCCATCATCACCATCACCACAGCCACGGCGGTATGCACCACAGCACCCATTATCACGTCACCTTTGAAGTGGAAAGCGGTGACCGGATGGAATTGTCCGTCAGCGGTCACGAATACGGTATGCTCGTCGAGGGCGATACCGGTCGGCTTACCTTTCAGGGAACCCGGTATCTTTCCTTTGAGCGAGAGATATAATAAACTTTGTTGTTCTTCACACATGTGATTTGCAAAATATTTTTTACAAAGGAGAAACGATATGCTTTCTAACGTCAACCTTCTTTTGAGCGCCACTGCGGACAGCGGTGCTATGATCCTCGTACTTGTGTGCGTCGTTGCCCTTCTGCTTCTGACCACCGTTACGCTGATTTTGTCCCGCTACAAGCGCTGCCCTTCCGACAAGATCCTGGTTATCTACGGTAAGGTCGGCACCGGCTCCGACGGAACCAATCGCTCCGCGAAATGTATCCACGGCGGCGCGGCCTTCATCTGGCCCATCGTGCAGGCGTACGAGTTTTTGGATCTGACGCCTATGTCTCTGTCCGTCGACTTGCGTAACGCGCTGTCCCGTCAGAACATCCGTGTAGACGTTCCTTCCCGATTCACCGTCGGTATTTCCACCGAGGTGGGCGTTATGCAGAACGCCGCTGAGCGTCTGTTGGGTATGAGATTGGAAGAGATCAAGCAGATCGCTGAGGATATTATCTTCGGTCAGATGCGTCTGATCATCGCCACTATGGACATCGAGGAAATCAACACCGACCGTGACAAGTTCCTGGATGCCGTTTCCGGCAACGTAGAAACCGAGCTGAAGAAGATCGGTCTCCGACTGATCAACGTAAACGTAACCGACATCACCGACGAGAGCGGCTACATCGTGGCTCTCGGTAAGGAAGCTGCCGCTAAGGCGATCAACGACGCGAAGATCTCCGTGGCTGAGGCTGACCGTAACGGTGCCATCGGTTCTGCCGAGGCCGACCGTGATATGCGTGTAAGCGTATCCAAGTCCAATTCCGAAGCCATCAGGGGTGAGAACGAGGCGAAGGTACAGGTTGCCGAGTCCGAGGCTACCCGTCGTGAGCGCGAGGCTGAGGCTCTGAAGCGTGCTACCGCCGCTGAGAACATCCAGGCCGCACGGGCAATGGAAGAATCCTACGAAGCCCAGAAGGCTGCCGAGCAGGCCCGTGCCTCCTTCGAGCAGGCAAAGATGGAAGCCGACGTCATCGTTAAGACCCAGATCGAAAAGCGTCAGCTGGAATTGCAGGCTGAGGCGGAAGCGGAGCAGATCCGCCGCCGTGCAAAGGGTGAAGCCGATGCGATCCTTATGAAGATGCAGGCAGAAGCCGACGGTATGCGTGAGATGCTGATCAAGCAGGCAGAAGGTTTTGCTGAAATCGTTAAGTCCGCCGGCGGTCACTCCGACGACGCAATCCGTCTGATGATTGCCGACAAGATGGAGGATCTGGTGAAGATCCAGGTGCAGGCTATCCAGGATCTGAAGATCGACAAGATCACCGTTTGGGACAATGGCGGAACCTCCCCCGACGGCAAGAGCACCACGGCCAACTTCGTATCCGGTCTGATGAAGTCCGTTCCCCCGATGAACGAGCTGTTCGATATGGCCGGTATGCAGCTGCCCAAGTATCTGGGCGAGAACAAGCCCACCGACGTGGTGGAAGCCCCCGTTACTCCCGCCGAGTAAGACAATCAAAAAGATGCCGCGGAAATGCGGCATCTTTTTTGCATAAATCACCTCGTTTTATTCGGGCAATTTGTTGGGGAAAGAACCATCTCAAGCGCCGAAGTTTCTTTCCCCAAC
>JBGVJO010000271.1:0-2772 GCA_045129535.1 Eubacteriales bacterium | reverse complement strand
ATACCGCTCTTTACCGCGCTTCACAGAGGTAATGTAACCACGATCCTCCAGACGCACAAGGAAGGAAATCAGCGTGGGGGCCTTCCATCCGCGCTCACGGCCAACCTGCTCCATAAGATACGCCGTGTTCAACGGAGGCTCACCCGTCCAGATCGCCTGCATAACCTCGTACTCAGCATCGGGAAGTTTTTTCGTGTAATCGATCTCACGAACAGCACACACGTTGTCCGCAACCATATTATCCTGATAGCTCACAATCATTTACAGACGCAAATACTGCTTGCGTCCCCGTCCTTTACTCGTATTTCCGACACGAATCGGAATGCGGTGCAAATCGTATTATACACCTGTCTAATTCGTTTGTCAACCATAAATAAAAGATTTTGCATATTTTTTCCGGGTCTATTGATTTTTTGTTACAATTGCAAACCATTCATGTATTCATCTAACATTTTGTAACATTTTACAATTGACAAAGGGATATATATATTCTATAATATTTTATACTAGGGTATATATTATGTTTCTCTATTTAGAGAAAGGAGCATCGGTTTCATTCAGCTATGGAAAATATCAATTTGAGAAGCATCCGATGGGAAAGCATAAAATCCGTATTCCTATCCATTGCAAAAAGCGAAAAAACTTCCCGTGCAGATATTTCTGCCGATACAGACTTAAGTTTGATGACTGTCGGAAAAGTGGCAGATGCCCTTATGAATATCGAAGCCATCGAGCAATACAAGGAAAGCAAGAACTCCGCAGGTCGCCGTGCCGGTCTGCTTAGCATTAAACAGAATATATTCTCCATCATTTTGGATCTGAGAACAAAGGATTTCGTTTGCTGTTTGATGGATCTCCGTTTGAATGCTATGAAAAAGATCCCCTACAGCTACGTAGACAGTATGCCGTTCTGTGAAAATCTGGACCGTTTTTTGGACACGGTATCTTCCTTTGTATCCACTCATATGTCTGATGGAGTCTGCATCGGTGTTGGCGCTGCCATCCCCGGAAGCTATATTCCCACGACCAACCAGAGCTACTGTCGCGATCTGCCTGAGTTGGATACCGTAGGCCTTGCACAAACCATCAGAAAGTATTTCCCGAATCTCCCCCTTGAAATTGACTCTGCGTACAACGCCGCTGCTGTTTCCCAGATACAGCAGATCCGCGATTATAAGGATAAAGTTATTTTCTGCTGGTGCGTGACTGAAAACAGCATTCGCGGTGCGATTGTCCCGAACGGCAAGGTGCTGCACGGTGCCCACCATTCTGCCGGCGATTTCGGCTCGGTAGTCGTCCATAACGGTGCCACGCTGAACTCCCTTGTAAAGCAAACCAATTCTCCGCAGGCCAACGCAGCCGCGCTGGTACGCTCCATTCACAATGCGATCCGTTTGGCTGATCCGGATGCCATCATTCTCGAGTGCCCTATGTATGAGAACGGTGAGGACTTCTGCAACCTGGTCCGCAATATGCTGATGGAAGAATACAGCCTCTCAGCCGAGATGCTGCCGGAGATCCTGATCGCAACCGGCGACGTTCCTCACGCTTACCGCGGCATTACGATGCAGCTCCGGGAAAACTGGCTGCATGAGCGCATCTTCTCTCAAGGCTGACCAAAGCCATACATGGAATTTCACAACAAGCCGAGCATCTCCGATACGTCGGCTTGTTTTTCTGCGGCTTTCACCTTAGTATCCGCCCGTCCTCCGGACGGCTATTGCATTGCACAACCGTTCCCTGCAAAATCATACATTTTTGAATTATGGATGGTATTTATGTTACAGGAAACCGCCAACGCAAAAATCAACTTATTCTTGGACGTTACCGGACGCCGCGATGACGGCTATCATGAATTGCACAGCTGTATGCAAACCGTCGGACTGTGCGACACAATCTCCGTTGAGATCTGCACCGACACAGACGAAAAAACGATCACTCTCACCTGCTCCGATCCTACCCTGCCTACGAACAACCGCAATCTGGTCTGGCGGGCCGCGGAAGCATACCTGAGTGAAGCGGGCATCGACAATTACCGGATACATGCCCATATTGAAAAAAGAATTCCCGTATTCGCCGGACTCGGCGGAGGAAGTGCCGACGCCGCCGCAATGCTGCGGCTGTTGAATCGCCACTTTGACGGAGCCTTGCCTCAGGAAAAACTGATTTTTATGGCCGCCAAGCTGGGCGCAGACGTTCCCTTCTGCCTTACCGGCGGCACCTGCCGCTGTGACGGCATTGGAGACATTCTGACCCCCGTGACCGGACGTCCCGATTACACCGTGCTGATCGCCAAAAACGGCGAGGGCGTATCGACGGCGGAGGCATTCCGCCTTCTGGATGAATCCTTTGCGGCGAAGCCGCACGAGCCTCACTCCTGTGAGGATATTTACGCGGCGTTGGCCGGCGGCAATGCCCATGCCTTAAAGGACTCCGTTTACAATGCCTTTGAGGAAGTTATTCTCCCGATCCGGCCGTTGGCGCAGGAACTGAAGGAGATCATGAACGCCTACGGCGCCATCTGCACGCAGATGACCGGCAGCGGTCCCTCCGTATTCGGCATCTTTCTCTCCGATGCGCGGGCCGAGGTTTGCGCCAGCGCTTTGCGTAAAAAAGGCGTTTTTGCCGCTGTATGCCGCACCGTAGGCTGAATCCCCACAAAAATCAAAGGGGCTGTCGCATTTGGATGCGACAGCCCCAAATTTTTGTGACACAGGCACAAAAAATTGAAATTCCGAAGGAATTTGTGGCGAGACTCCCCAATTTTTTGCC
>JBGVJO010000270.1:0-5820 GCA_045129535.1 Eubacteriales bacterium | reverse complement strand
CACGGTGACTTCAACCCCTCCAACATTATCATCACTGAGGACGGCAAGCCCTACATTCTCGACTGGTCCCATGCAACCCAGGGCAATGCTTCCGCTGACGTGGCACGCACCTACCTGCTGTTCTGGCTCAACGGTGACATCTCGGGCGCTGAGTTTTACCTCGACACCTTCTGCCAGAAGAGCGGTACTGCCAAGCAGTACGTGCAGAAGTGGATGCCCATCGTGGCCGCATCCCAGTCTGTCAAGGGCAATGCGAAGGAAAGAGAATTCCTTGTGTCCTGGGCCAGCGTTGTAGATTACCAATAAAATATCAATAAACTTCAGAGGTAACGGAGCGGGGAAGCCCCGCTCCGTACGGGCGAAAGAAGAGGAGAAAAGTATGATTCAAGTTACAGTATGCATCGGAAGCTCCTGCCACATCAAGGGCTCCCGTCAGATCGTTGAGCAGTTGCAGTATTTGATTGCCGAGCACAAAATCGGCGACCAGGTGGAATTGAGCGGCACCTTCTGCATCGGAAGATGCCAGCAGGGCGTGTGCGTTCTGGTGGATGAGGCGGTGTTCTCCGTAAATCCCGATACCGTGGACGAATTTTTCAAAAAAGAAGTACTCTCCAAGGTGTAAGATATGGTCATCGTTCAGGTATGTGTGGGAAGCTCCTGTTATCTGAAGGGCTCCCAGGAGATTGTTGACCGGATGCAGCGCATCATTGATGAAAAGCATCTGGAGGATGAGGTAGTGCTTGTGGGCAGCTTCTGTATCGGCAAGTGCAACCGGGTCGGTGTCACCGTGAAGGTGAACGACGATATCCACGTGGGAATCACCCGGGACAATTTCAGTGAGTTTTTCCAGACCCACGTTTTGGATCTGGTGGAAAGTGAAAGGAAGTGAGTAGACATGGCAAACTGCCTGACACTCAAAAAATCCAACTGCAAGAACTGTTATAAATGTATACGGAACTGTCCGGTGAAAGCCATCCGCTTCTCCGGAAATCAGGCCCATATTATCGGCAATGAGTGCATTTTGTGCGGTCATTGTTTTGTTGTTTGTCCCCAAAATGCAAAACAGATCGTGGACGGCACCGAAAAAGCCCGCGTGCTGATTCAGACCGGAGATCCTGTGGTGGTCAGTCTGGCGCCCTCTTTTGTTGCCAATTACGACGGAGTGGGCTTTGCCGCTATGCGCCGTGCGCTTATGAAGCTGGGATTCCACGACGTGGAGGAGACCGCTATCGGCGCCACTATCGTGAAAAACGAGTATGAGCGGATGATCCGTGAGGAGGAAAGAGATATTATTATCTCCTCCTGCTGTCACTCCGTCAATCTGTTGATTCAGAAGTATTTTCCGGCAGAATTGGCCTATCTGGCAGACGTGATGTCTCCTATGCAGGCCCACTGTGCCGAGATTAAAAAGCGTCTGCCCCACGCCAAGACCGTGTTCATCGGTCCCTGCGTGGCCAAAAAGGACGAGGCCGAATACTACGAGGGTATCGTAGATGCGGTTCTCACCTTTGAGGAATTGACCAACTGGCTGAAGGCCGAGGGAATCGAAATCGAGCAGGAGATGGACGCCTGCCCCGAAAGCCGTGCCCGCTTCTTCCCCACCACCGGCGGTATTCTGAAAACGATGGCGAAAGACGCGCCCGGCTACGCCTATATGGCCATCGACGGCGTGGAAAACTGCATCGCCGCTCTCCGAGATATCGAGCAGGGGAAGATACATAAATGCTTTATTGAAATGTCTGCCTGCGTGGGCAGCTGTGTGGGCGGTCCCGTTATGGAGAAATACCACCGTTCCCCTGTACAGGACTATATGGCCGTGGCCGGCTTTGCCGGCGAGCGGGATTTCGAGGTGGCACAGCCTAAGGCTATGTCCTTGAAAAAGAACTTTACCTACATTGAGCACAAGCTGGCGATGCCCTCGGAGAACGAGATTATGACGGTGCTTCGTCAAATGGGCAAGTTCAAACCCGCGGACGAGCTGAACTGCGGCTCCTGCGGATACAATTCCTGCCGGGAAAAGGCTATCGCTATCATACAGGGCAAGGCGGAAATCTCCATGTGCCTTCCTTTCCTGAAGGACAAGGCGGAGAGCTTCTCCGATACTATCGTGAAAAACACCCCCAACGGCCTGATCGTTCTGAACGAGAATCTGGAGGTGCAGCAGATCAACACGGCGGCAAGAAAGATTATGAACATTCGCAGCGAGTCCGACGTGCTGGGTGAGGGTGTCGTGCGTATTTTGGATCCCACCGTGTTCATCAAC
Organism: Eubacteriales bacterium; assembly: GCA_045129535.1. Lineage (GTDB taxonomy): Bacteria > Bacillota > Clostridia > Oscillospirales > CAG-272 > SIG701. Next base: position 3,557 of record JBGVJO010000270.1, on the reverse strand, counting down.
GTGAAAAACACCGGCAGAAGCATTCGGGATGAGCGCGTCTATCTGGCAGAATATAAGAAATACGTGGAGCAGACCGTGGTGTACGACCAGGAATCCCGTATGCTGGTAGGCATTATGCGTGACGTAACCGATGAGGAAGCCGCCCGCGTAAAGAAGGAAAAGATCAGCCGCCAGACTCTGGAAGCAGCGGATCAGGTAGTGGAAAAACAGATGCGTGTGGTCCAGGAGATCGCGTCCCTGCTGGGCGAGACTACGGCTGAGACAATGATCACTCTGACCAAACTCAAGGAGTCCATCGATGATGAATGATCTGTGTGCGGATATTGGCTATAAAAGCGTGAACCATGTGGGCGAGCGGCTTTGCGGTGACCACGTGGACGTGGTGGAGGAAAGCGATTCCTCCACGGTGATCGTACTGGCCGACGGATTGGGAAGCGGTGTGAAGGCCAGCATCCTTGCGACCCTGACCTCCAAAATCATTTCCACCATGATGGCGGCAGGGCTGTCCATTGAGCGGTGCGTATACACCATCGCCTCCACTTTACCGGTATGCTCCGTCCGTGGTGTGGCCTACTCCACCTTCACCATCATCCATCTTCTGAATAACGACGTGGCGGAGATCATTCAGTATGACAACCCCCACGTGATCCTTCTGCGGGATTTCGAGAATTACGACTATCCCAAAACCGAGATGAATATCGATGGCAAGCGGATATTCAAATCCGTCATCAAGCTCTGCGAGAACGACGTGTTTATCGCCATGAGCGATGGCTGTGTCCACGCCGGCATGGGCGGACGGTACAATTTCGGCTGGAAGCGGGAGGATATCATCGACTATATGCAGGTGCTGGCGGCGGGCGGATATACCGCCAAGAATATGTCCACCATGCTGGTGGATGAGTGCGAAAAGCTGTACGGTCACGAGCCTGGAGACGATACCACCGCCTGTGTGGTGAAGATCCGTCGGCGGGAGCCTATGAATATCCTTTTCGGCCCTCCCTCCAACCGGGACGACTGCGACCGAATGATGTCTCTGTTCTTCTCCAAGGAAGGAAAGCACATCATCTGCGGCGGTACCACCTCCTCCATCGCCGCCAAATACTTGGGCAAGCCCCTAAAACCCTCCCTGAATTTTGAGATGGACGACATTCCGCCCACGGCGGAATTGGAAGGTGTGGATTTGGTCACCGAAGGTGTAATCACGGTGAACCGTGTGCTGGAATACGCAAGAGATTATCTGGGCGAAAACCAGCATTACGAGCATTGGAATTACAAGCGGGATGGCGCATCTCTCATTTGCCGACTCTTGTTTGAAGAGGCCACGGATATCAATTTCTACGTGGGACGTGCCATTAACCCCGCCCACCAGAACCCGGATCTTCCTATCACCTTCAATATCAAGATGAATCTGGTACAAGAGCTTTCCGCCTGTCTCAAAAAGATGGGTAAGCGCATCAAGGTCAGTTATTTCTAAGGAGTGTGCATAATGCGCAAATTCGATACGAAAGTACAGCATCTGAAATACAAGGTTCTGCGGGAAGTAGCCCGCCTGGCGTGGAACGACAGCCTTTTGGATAATATTATGGATATCCCCAAGACGCTGGTCCCTGGTAATCAGCCTACCATGCGGTGCTGTGTATATAAAGAACGGGCTATCCTGGGCGAGCGTGTGAAGATCGCTATGGGCGGCGATAAAAACAATCCCAATGTGATCGAGGTCATCGAGATCGCCTGCGACGAATGTCCTGTGGGCGGATACGAAGTGACAAATGCCTGCCGCGGCTGTCTTGCTCACCGCTGTGAGGACGTATGCAAGCGAGGCGCTATCTTCTTCGACCACAATCACGTGGCGCATGTTGATAAATCCAAATGTGTGGAGTGCGGCGCCTGCGCCAAGGTTTGCCCCTACACCGCCATTGTCAGCCACAAGCGTCCCTGCGAGAACGCCTGCAAGGTGAAGGCGATCTCCATGAACGAGCAGAAGGCGGCGGAGATTAACAACTCCAAGTGCATCCAGTGCGGTGCCTGCGTGTACCAGTGCCCCTTTGGTGCCATCATGGATAAATCCTATATGGTCAACGTGATCGATCTTCTCAAAAAGAGCGATAACAACAATAAGTATAAGGTCTACGCCATCGTGGCTCCCTCCATTTCCAGCCAGTTCACCTATGCCAAGCTGGGGCAGGTGATCACCGGCTTGAAGGAATTGGGTTTCCACACCGTGGTAGAGGCCGCTCTGGGCGCGGATATGGTGGCCCAGGCCGAATCCCGTGAACTCTCCGAGAAGGGATTTCTCACCAGTTCCTGCTGTCCTGCTTTTGTTTCATATATCAAGCAGGCCTATCCCGACCTGGTACCGTACATTTCCCACAATCTTTCCCCTATGGCCGCATTAGCCAAATATATCAAGGATAACACACCCAACGCGAAGGTGGTGTTCATCGGACCTTGCACGGCGAAGAAGGCAGAGGCACAGCTGGAATCCGTGAAGCCCTACGTGGATACGGTTTTGACCTTTGAGGAATTGCAGGCACTGTTCGACAGCCGGGACGTGGATATCACCACTCTGGAGGAGGATGTGCTGGATAATGCTTCCTACTTTGGACGCATCTTTGCCCGCTCAGGCGGTCTGTCCGACGCGGTAGCTCAGGCAATGAGGGAGCAGGGAATCGTGTTCGATCTCAAAGCTCTCCCCTGCGACGGTATCGAGGCCTGCCGTACGGCGCTTTTGAAGAAGAGCAAGGGTGTGCTCGATGCCAATTTCATCGAAGGTATGGCCTGCATCGGCGGATGCATCGGCGGTGCCGGATGTCTGACCCACGGCGAGAAAAACAAAGCGGAAGTGGATAAGTACGGCCGCGAAGCCTACGAGAAAACCATCAGCGACGCGGTGAAGGTGTTGAAAGGCAAATCAGGCGTGAATAATTAAAAAAGAAAGCAGGCGTCAAGCCTGCTTTTTTAATAGGATTTTCTGGGACGGCAGCAACATGATCTGCGAGTACGCCAGCTCTGCCACAAGCGGCTACCGTTTGGCCGACTTGGCAAAGCCTAGTCGCATAGTCGCATTGCGCCCTGCCGGTTGCACTGCTCCTTTGCGCTGCACACTCGTCCCGGCCGCTTCCTCTGCCACCGGCAGCGCGGTCGGGTCTCGCCCTGGTCCCTCACGTTGCTTTGGGACAAGCAAGAGAACGCCGACACAAATCGAACCGCTGCAATCGAAAAAAGAAAGACGCATCTTTGACACGTCTTTCTCTTTTTGGTCGGAGTGACTGGATTTGAACCAGCGGCCTCTTGGTCCCGAACCAAGCGCTCTACCGAACTGAGCCACACCCCGAAAACTTATCCTATTCAATTGATTTGCTCTCCCCCGAAAGGAGAGTGCCGCGCTCCGCTTACGCTCGTCGAGATCACGGATCTCGCCTCGCCCTCACTCGGCTGCTTCATCTGCCACCGGCAGCGCAGCCTCGCTCGCCTACCGAACTGAGCCACACCCCGAAAACTTATTCTGTTTATCCATTGTTTGCATGTCCCATAAAACCCCATAGGACCTAAATATT
>JBGVJO010000269.1:0-9611 GCA_045129535.1 Eubacteriales bacterium | reverse complement strand
CTGCCATACAGATTGAAAGAACTCAGAAGAAGAGAGGGGATAACCCAGGCGGAGCTGGCGCGTGCCTTGGAGGTGTCGGTGGGTGCTGTGGGGAATTGGGAAAGCGGCAAGCGCACCCCGGACGTCCGCACGCTCCATCGGATTGCCGATTGCTTTTCCGTAACGGTGGATTATTTGTCCGGCTCCACTCCGGCGTCGGATAACGGGGATCTGCAGTGGATCTGCCCCGACGACGCTATGATCGGTGCGGGTATCCGTCCCGGAGATACGGTGCATATCCGCCGCCGGGATACGGTGAGTGACGGCCGCATTGCGGCCGTGCAGATCGACGAACGGATTATTTTGCGGCGGATCTATCGATGCGGGGAGTATTTGGTGCTTCAGGCGGAGAATCCTGCCCGGGGGCCCATGGTGTTCCCGATGGAGGAATCGAATCGGATCCGCATATGGGGGGATGCCGTGTCCTTCGTGCACACGCTTTGTTGAAAAATGATGAGTAATTATTCATTTTTGTGAATAAACTTTGGTTTTTCTGCCCAAAAACGATAAAAACAGGCTGTTCTCCGGCGGAAAATAAGGAATTTTGTGTCTGTATAGACGTATATACAGAAAAATATCCATGGTGCCGAGGCATGGAACCGGTCGAAAACAAATAATATTATAGTAGAAATCAGCTTTTCTCAAAGGGATGCAATAGCTAAGGCTAATATTTATTCAGAAAAAATTAAAAAATATTCAAAAACCTATTGACAATTGCATATAAATGCGGTATAATTCCAAGCATGAAGCGTATCGAGGCCGGATGTGCCAACGTTCGCCTCGGAAATTATTCACTCTTTATACCCTGAAAGGAAACAAACGTTATGAAGAAAATTATTGCATTTTTGATGGCAGCTCTGATGTTGTCCCTCTGCCTGGCAGGCTGCGGCGCCAAGGGTAAGACCCTGGCCGAAGTACAGGAAGCCGGCAAGATCGTAATCGCAACCAGCCCCGACTTCCCGCCCTTTGAGAGCCTGGAAGGCGGCCAGGTTGTGGGTATTGAAATCGACATTATGGAACTGATCTGCAAGGAACTGGGTGTTCAGCTGGAAGTGGTTCAGATGGACTTCGACTCCGTTCTGCTGGGCGTTCAGTCCGCTAAGTACGACGCAGGCGTGTCCGGTATCACCGTAACTCCCGCCCGTCAGAAGAATATGCTCTTCACCGCGCCTTACTACAACGCCGCACAGGTTATCGTAGTCAAGGAAGGCAGCGCTATCCAGGGCAAGGCAGATCTCGCAGATAAGACCGTATCCGTTCAGACCGGTACCACCGCTGAGTCCGGATGCCAGGATGAAGGCGTTTCCGTGCAGGCATTCGCAGCCAATGCAGACGCAAAGGCAGCCCTGACCACCGGTAAGGTAGACGCATGGGTAGTTGATAACCTGACCGCTATTCAGATGGTAGAGGAAGGCGACGGCCTCGTTATCCTGGAGGAGAAGATGACGGAGGAGCCCTACGCATTCGCATTCGCATTCGGCTCCGAGGATCTGGTTGCGAAGATCGACACCGTTCTCGCTAAGCTGATTGCTGACGGCACCATCGAGGCTATCTTTGCGAACTACGGCGAAACCTACATGAAGCCCTAATCCGTTACATACGAATACGTCCTATGGCGGCTCCGCGTGAAAGCGCGGAGCCTGCTTGGGTTTATTGACCCGCCGTGGCGGGAACATTTTGACGATTGTTAAGGAAAAAATAAATGAATTGGTTGACAAAATTGCAGGAGACCTTCCTTGAAGACAACCGCTATATGTGGATGCTGGAGGGCCTCGGAAACACGCTCCTGATTACTCTGGGCGCACTGGGCATCGGTGTGGTCATCGGTGCACTGATTGCCATCACCAAGTATTTCTGTGAGGGCAACAAAAAGCTGCGCTTCTTCAACTGGCTGTGCGATCTGTATACCACGGTGATTCGCGGTATTCCCGTGACCGTACTTCTGCTGGTATTTTTCTATATTATTTTCGTTTCCGTCAAGGACGGCGTGCCGGTGGCTATCATCGCCTTCGGTATCAACTCCGGTGCCTATATGGCGGAATTGATCCGCAGCGGTATCAACGCCGTGGATAAGGGACAGATGGAGGCGGCACGAAGCCTGGGCCTTTCCAAGGGCCAGGCCATGGCCAAGATCATCTTCCCCCAGGCCATCAAAAACATTCTGCCCGCCATCGGTAACGAGTGCATCGCTCTCTTGAAGGAAACGTCCGTTGCCGGTTACGTGGCTGTGGTAGATGTGACCAAGGCGGCCACCAATATTCGAAATAAGACCTACGACCCGGTGAATCCCATCAGCCTCGTGGCGCTTGTGTACCTGGTGATGGTGGTGGCAATGACCCGTCGGCTGGCAGTTCTGGAAAAGAGGTTGCGCAGAAGTGATGGAAAATAATATGCGTACAAACGACGTGACCATCCGCGTTCGCGGACTGAAAAAGGATTTTAACGACGTGTCCGTCCTCAAGGGAATCGATATCGATATTCACAAGGGCGACGTGGTGTGTGTCATCGGTGCCTCCGGCTCCGGTAAGTCCACCTTCCTCCGCTGCCTGAATCTACTGGAGCAGCCCACGGGCGGCAGCATTTATTTCGAGGGTGCCGATCTGACGGATGAAAAAGTGGATCTGAATCTCCACCGCCAGAAGATGGGTATGGTGTTCCAGCAGTTCAATCTGTTCCCCCATATGTCCATTCTGGAGAATCTGACGTGTGCTCCCGTCCTTTTGAAAAAGGCAACCCCGGAGCAGGCAAAGGCAAAGGCTATGGAGCTTCTGGCCCGCGTCGGTCTGGCAGATCGGGCGGATAGCTATCCCAACCAGATCTCCGGCGGTCAGAAACAGCGTGTGGCTATCGTCCGTGCCCTTTGTATGGAGCCGGACGTGATGCTCTTCGACGAGCCCACCTCCGCCCTCGACCCGGAGATGGTCGGCGAGGTTCTGGACGTAATGCGTGAGTTGGCCTCCGAGGGTATGACCATGGTGGTCGTTACCCACGAGATGGGCTTTGCCCGCGAGGTTTCCAATCGGGTGATCTTCCTGGATGACGGCGTCATCGCCGAGGAGGGAAGCCCCGCCGAAATTTTTGAGAATCCCCAGTGCGAGCGCTTGCAGTCCTTCCTTGCGAAGGTGCTGTGACAGACAAGAATTCATTCAGTACGGAGTTGACTATGATTTCATTGAAAGGCAAACATTTCCTGAAGCTCTTGGACTTTACTCCCGCGGAGATCACGGGCCTTTTGGATCTTTCCGCCGAGCTTAAGGCGAAGAAGAAGGCAGGCATCCCCCACCGCCTTTGCGAGGGCAAGAGCATCGCGCTCTTGTTCGAGAAGGACAGCACCCGTACCCGCTGCGCTTTTGAAGTGGCAGCGGCCGATTTGGGTATGCATCCCGTATATCTGGGACCTACCGGCTCCCAGATGGGCAAGAAGGAAAGCACCGCCGATACGGCCCGCGTTATCGGCCGTATGTTTGACGGCATCGAATACCGCGGCTTCGGACAGGAGATCGTGGAGGAATTGGCTGCTCACGCGGGCGTTCCCGTGTGGAACGGCTTGACCAACGAGTTCCATCCCACGCAGATTTTGGCGGATTTCCTCACCATCCGTGAGCATTTCGGCACCCTTACCGGCAAGAAACTGGTCTATATGGGTGATGCACGCTATAATATGGGTAACTCCCTGATGGTGGGCTGTGCCAAGATGGGTATGCATTTCGTGGCTTGCACCCGGGCAAAGTATTTCCCGGATGCGGAGTTGGTTGCCCAGTGTAAGGCCATCGCCGCCGAAACCGGTGCTACCTTGGAATTCATCGAGGATCCTATCACCGCCACCAAGGGCGCTGACGTGATCTACACCGACGTGTGGGTTTCCATGGGTGAGGCCGATTCCGTATGGCAGGAGAGAATCGCCGACCTTACCCCCTATCGGGTAACGGAAGAGCTGATGGCTAATGCCGGCCCTCAGTGCCGCTTTATGCATTGCCTGCCCGCGTTCCACGACACCAATACGGTGATCGGACGCCAGATTTTCGAAAAATACGGCATTTCCTGCATGGAAGTGACCGACGAGGTGTTTGAGAGCAAGCAGTCCATCGTCTTTGATGAGGCAGAGAACCGTATGCATACCATCAAGGCCGTGATGGCGGCTACGCTGTAATAGAACTCCAAAATGGGGATGGCACGTACGTGACACCCCCATTTGTGCATGAAATCCATTATCAGATATACAAGAAAGGACGTACTACCATGGCAAAAGAAAGAAAAGACGTGCCCCAGAATCGGAAATGGAATACCGATGATATTTTCGCTTCCCAGAAGGAGTGGGATGATCTGTACGCCTCCCTGGAGGGAAAACTGGATTTTTCCGCCTATAAAGGAAAGCTGAAGGATGCGGAAACAATCCTTGCCTGTATGGAAGGCATCAACGCGGTGGTGAAGGATCTGAGCCGCCTTTCCGTCTACGCATTCATGCGTCGGGATGAGGACACCCGCAACTCCGAGTTTGACGCGCTCCAGTCCCGTGTGCAGATGCTGTCTATGAAATTCTCTGCCGGCGTTTCCTTTATCACGCCGGAATTGACCGCTCTGCCTGTGGAGAAGCTGGAGGAGCTTGCCGCCGATCCCCGTCTGAAGGATTACGATTACACCATCCGCGGCATCATCAAGGATAAGCCCCACGTGCTCTCCGAGGAGATCGAAACGCTTCTGTCCCAGGAATCCCGTATCTTCGGCGGATTCCAGAATATCTTCTCTATGATCAACAACGCCGATCTGCCGTACCCCACCATCCGTGTGAACGGAGAAAAGGTGCGCCTGACCCACGGTACCTACGGTTTGATGCTCCATTCTCCCGACCGCCGTGTCCGCCGTGCCGCCTTCAAGGCGTTCAATAAGGTGTATATGGATCTGATCAACACCATCACCGCCACCTTCGTGGGCAATATCGATAAGGACGTGTTCCTGGCCCGTACCCGCAAGTACAACTCCTGCCTGGAGATGGCTCTGGCCGGTGAGGACGTGGACGTACAGGTATATAAGAATCTCCTGGACAGCGTCAATGCCAATCTGCCTCTGCTCCACCGCTATTTCAAGGATCGCAAGAAGATCCTCGGCGTAAAGACGCTCCATATGTACGATATCAATACCTCTCTCGTGGAGAACGCAGAGATCCAGGTGGATTACGAGGAGGCCTTCGGTATCGTTAAAGAAGGTCTGGCTCCTTTGGGCGAGCAGTACGGAAAGCTTCTGCAGGAAGCTCACGATAACGGTTGGATCGACGTGGAGGAGACCGAGGGCAAGCGCAGCGGTGCGTACTCCATCAGCGTGTTCGGTCTGAAGCATCCTTACGTGCTTCTTAACTATCAGAAGACTACGAACGACGTGTTCACCGTGGCTCACGAATTGGGACACGCGATGCACTCCTACTTCTCCGAGCGGAATCAGCCCCAGGAGAAGGCAAGCTACAAGATCTTCGTGGCTGAGGTGGCCAGCACCGTAAACGAAGTGCTCCTTCTGAAGCATCTTCTCAAAAACACGGATGACGTGAAGCTGAAGAAGTACCTCCTCTCCTATTATATGGATACCCTGAAGGGTACTTTGTTCCGTCAGACTCAGTTTGCCGAGTTTGAATACCTGGCACACGATATGGCAGAGAAGGGCCAGCCCCTGACCAAGGACGCGCTTTGCAGCGCGTATCTGGATCTGAACAAGAAGTACTACGGACCCGCCGTGGAATCCGATCCCGAGATCGCCTACGAGTGGGCACGGATCCCCCATCTGTACCGCCGCTTCTACGTGTACAAGTACGCTACCGGTATCATTTCCGCCGTATCCATCGCGGAACGTATTCTGAACGAGGGACAGAGTGCTGTGGAGGATTACTTCCGCTTCCTGTCCTCCGGCGGCAGCGACAGCCCTGTGGAGCTTCTGAAGCTGGCCGGCGTGGATCTGACCAAGCCCGACGCCTTCGAGTCCTGCATGGCATCCTTTAAGGCAGCACTGGAAGAATTCGAGCAGCTTTGATGAATCGTTAAGAAAAGAGAGCCCGCGGGCTCTCTTTTTCTCGTTGACTATTGCTTCACGGAAAAATCTAATGTATAATGAAATAAATAAACGAATGATCCGAAAGGCAGATACGGTATGAAGAAATTGGGCTTTGGCTTGATGCGTCTTCCCACGCAGGAAATCGATGGGGAGAAGAAAATCGATATAGAACAGCTGAAGGAGATGGTGGATACCTTCCTCGCCCGCGGCTTTACCTATTTTGATACGGCCTGGATGTACTGCAATTTTCAGAGCGAGTGCGCGACCCGCGAGGCATTGGTGGAGCGGCATCCCCGTGAATCCTACACCTTGGCTACCAAGCTTCACTCCGCCTATGTGAAAACCAAAGAGGATCGGGACCGGATCTTTGGGGAGCAGCTGAAGAAAACTGGCGTCAGCTATTTTGATTACTATCTGCTGCACGCCATCGGCCGGGAAAATTATCCCGTCTATACGGAGATGGACTGCTTCGCCTGGCTGAAGGAGAAAAAGGAAGCGGGCCTGGTGCGCCATATGGGATTCTCCTATCACGACGACGCGGAATTTCTCGATCAGGTGCTCACGGAGCACCCGGAGATGGAATTCGTTCAGCTCCAGATCAACTACCTGGATTGGGACAGCGAGGGCGTTCAGTCCCGAAAGTGCTACGAAGTAGCTACCCGCCACGGCGTTCCCGTGATCGTGATGGAGCCTGTGAAGGGCGGCACCCTGGCCAACGTACCTGCGGCCGTTGAGGAGATGTTCAAGCGTCATCAGCCCGATTTGTCCGTGGCATCCTGGGCGGTGCGATTTACCGCGAATCTGGATAACGTATTTATGGTCCTGTCCGGCATGAGCAATAGGGAACAGCTGTTGGATAACACCTCCTATATGATGGATTGCCGGCCCCTCAGCGAGGCGGAGCAGGAAATCATCCGCCGGGCGGTGGGCTTTATCAACGGCAGTATTGCCATCCCCTGTACGGGATGCGCTTACTGTGTGGACGGATGTCCCGTGGGCATTCCGATTCCCCAGTATTTCTCCTTGTATAACGCCGACAAGCAGGAGATCCCCGGCAAATCCTGGACGCCTCAGGAATCCTACTACGTCAATCTGACGAAGGAATTCGGCGCTGCCGATCAGTGCCTGGAATGCGGTCACTGTGAGCAGGTCTGCCCCCAGCATTTGCCCATCATTCAGCACTTGAAAGAAGTGGCCGAGCATTATAAGGATGCGTAAAGAAAAAGCGGTTGCCGTATGGCAACCGCTTTGTTTTATCCGATCATACTCTCGCCGGTCTGCTGCATGGTGTAGGGCATCTGTTTTTTGTAGAGAAGAGCACCTGTCAGACGGATATCCCGGGAGGAAGAGCCCACGTACAGATCATACCGACCGTTTTCCACTACCCAATCGTGGACGGTAGTGTTGTAATAGGACAAATCTTCTGCGCTTAACGTGAAGCGTATCCGGCGGGATTCGCCGGCACGAAGGAAGATCTTTTCAAATTTTTTCAATTCCTTGATAGGCCGCACCACGTTGCAGATGGGATCGCCCACGTACAGCTGGACAACCTCGGCGCCGTCCCGATCGCCCGTATTGGTCAAGGTGAAGGTGACGGACAGATCCTCCTCGGATACCTGAAGATCGCTGTAAGCGAAGGTGGTGTAGGACAGACCGTGTCCGAAGGGAAAGCGGATTTCCTCCGGATGCTTGTCGTAATAACGGTATCCCACGTCAAAGCGTTCTTTGTATTCCAAAATCAATCCGTTGCCGGGGTATTCCAGATCCTGCCGCATGCAGGTGGGGAAGGTCTCCGACAGCTTGCCCGAGGGATTCACAATACCGCACAGCACGTCCGCAATGGCACTGCCGGCGGACTCACCGCCCAACCACATTTCCACCACCGCATCGGTGCGGCTCAGATGCTCGCCGAACAGAATGGCGCCGCCGTTCTGGAGAACCACGGCGGTTTTTTTGCCGTGGCGAAGAGCGGTGCGAATGTACAATTCAAAGTTCTCGTTCAGATAAGCGGAACGGCGATCGAAATTCTCCGTGTCCTCACCGGTCATGGAGCCCATGAAGTACAGCACCAGATCCGCATCTTCAAATTCCTCAGCAAATGCCCGCTGTTTGGGCCACAGCATGGTGTCGGAGAATGCGCCCTTTTTATATGCCTCAATGAATTTGAATTCCACGCCGGGCAGCCGCTTCTGTAATTCCGCAAGAGGACTGTCGATATATTCCGGGCTTTGCAGAACCTCGGCACTGCCTTGTCCCGCAATCAGCGGGGATACGGCAAACTCGCCCACGACGGCAATCTTCTTGTATTTTTCCTCCGTCAAGGGAAGGATAGCATCCTTATTTTTCAGAAGAACTACGCCGTCAGCGGCAATTTCCCGGGCGATCTCGTGCTGGCGATCCCGATCGTATTCGATGGGCTTGGGTGAACGGCGGTACAGCAGATGAAGCATGCGGCGCACCGCATTGTCAATGTCCTCCATCGTCACTTTGCCTTTTTCAAGACCGTCCTTCAATTGTTCCACGATGCGCCCGTTGCGAGGCATCTGCAGATCTAATCCGGCGGCGACGGCGCGGGATATATCGTGCACCGCACCCCAGTCGGAAACGACTACGCCGTCGTAGCTCCATTCGTCCTTCAGAATTTCCGTCAGCAGATGCTTGTTTTCCGAGCACCATACAGCGTTGATCTTATTGTAGGCGCACATCACAGTGTCCGGATTGGATTTCTTCACGGCGATCTCAAAGCCACGCAAATAGATCTCTCGCAGAGTGCGCTCATCGATTTCAGCGCTGAGTGCCTCGCGGTATTTTTCCTGGCTGTTCACGGCAAAATGCTTCAGAGATGCGGACACACCGCCTTCCTGGAGTCCGTTGATATAGGCCGCGGCCAACTCACCCGCCAGAACGGGATCCTCGGACAGATATTCAAAATTCCGTCCGCAAAGGATGTGCCGCTTGATATTGATGCCCGGGCCCAGCAGCATATGTATGCCGTGATGGATGCATTCGTCTGCCAAAGCGCGGCCCATTTTTTTGGCGTTTTCCGTACTCCAACAGGAGCCCAGATTGCACAGGTTGGGGAAGTGGGTGCAGTTCTTCTCCGGTGCCAATCGGGTGCCGTGGGGGCCGTCCGCCAGGTTAAGAGCAGGAATACCCAATCGTTCAACGGCGTGGGTCAGCATATTGGCATCCCCGGTGAGCAGGGAAGCTTTTTCTTCAAAGGTCATTTGTTGCACGATGGCTTCAATAGTATTGCTCATTGTAACACCTCCGGTGCATTTATTGACTATCGCTATTATAACAAATAATATGCGGATGTCAAGAGAGATGAACAAAAACCACCCAATCGGGTGGTTTTTTGCATATTGAGAGAGGATCTCCTCTGTTGTATTGACTTGTACTGGATTTCCTGATATAATAAAGCAAACAAAATGATTTGTCACCGGAGGCAGAACGCCGTAGCGTTCCATTGCCGGATTAGGTGTCCAAGTGAGCTTGGGATATTGTGCAGCAATAGCCCGGCTCCGTTTTTATTT
>JBGVJO010000268.1:0-3693 GCA_045129535.1 Eubacteriales bacterium | reverse complement strand
TCGGCGCCGCGCGCGCGCAGGGAATCACCTCGGCCGTGTCCAACCCGTTGGCATACCGCCACAGCGTATCCCCGTTTTTCCCCAGCCACGTGCGCAGATGCCCCGGTGGCGTTTGGGCGATCTGCCCGATGGTGCGGATGCACCGCTTTTGCAACGCCCGATAGGTGGCAGGCCCCACACCCATCATCTCGCAGGCAGGCAGCTGCCATATCCTTTCCCGGAAATTATCCTCCGTGATGCAGGTCACTGCATCCGGCTTTTTCAGATCGCTGCCCAATTTGGCAAAAATCTTGTTAAAGGATACGCCTACCGATATGGTCAACCCCAATTCCCGCTTGGTTCTTTCCCGGATCGTGTCGGCGATTTGCCGGGCATCGCCGAAGAGCAGGGTGCTTCCCGTTACGTCCAACCAGCTTTCGTCACATCCGAAGGGCTCCACCCGATCGGTGTATTCCTCGTAGATGGCCTGGGTCAGACGGGAATATTTCTCATACTCCTCATAATGGGGCTCAGCCAGGATCGCATCGGGGCATTTCTTCAGTACGTCAATGACGGTGTCTCCCGTGCGGATGCCGTATTTCTTGGCAGGATAATTCTTCGCCAGACAAATACCGTGCCGCTCCTTTACCGAGCCGCATACCGCCACGGGCCGATCCTTCCATTCCGGATGGCGCACGCACTCCACGGACGCAAAAAAATTATTCAGATCGCAGTGCAGAATACTTCGGCTCATCGTGCGCCCTCCCTGTCTGGAACAACTGTTCTGTGATTATTATACACGAACGCGCGTTCGCTGTCAATGGAAAAAGAACAAATATTCGGATTTGCGTCGGCGTGAAACGGCGAAATAAGTGTTGACAAACCGCAGGGGCAATGGTATAATGATAAAGCATTTGAACGGAGGCATAGCTCAGCTGGTTAGAGTACTTGCTTGACATGCAAGGGGTCACTGGTTCGATCCCAGTTGTCTCCACCAAATAAAAACGAGCCTGTCTTTGCAGGCTCGTTTGCTTTTTATAAAACTTTTACCTACAGGGAGGTGAAATCCGTGCCTAAGCGAAAACGTTACCCCTTATTCCGGTCCATCATTGGGATCCTGTTCGGTTTTGTGCTGATCGGGTATTATCTGGCTGCCGGCTTTGTGGGCGGATTTACCGTGTCCGTGTTGTGGGTGTGGCTGGCGGCAGGAGGAACGATTACGCTCCTTGGTCTCGCCGATCTGTGGATGTGGTTTCACCCGATCCGCCCCATACGGATCGCTGTGGCCGTTTTGCGGTGGCTCATCATTGTGTGCGCCGTTTGGTTCTTCTCGGTTGTCGGTCAGGTCGTGTCCGATATGCATTACACCTGCCCGGTCAATGCGGATTATCTCATCGTGCCGGGGGCAAAAGTGTACGGGGATCAGCCCAGCGACGCCCTTCTTGCCCGTATCGATCTGGCGTGGGATTATCTGTCCCGAAATCCCGATACGGTGGCTATTCTCAGCGGCGGGCAGGGAAGCGGGGAGAATATCAGCGAGGCGGAATGTATGCGCCGTGTTCTGATCTCCTACGGGCTCTCGGAGGAGCGCATACGGCTTGAGGATCGATCCACCACTACGGCGGAGAATATGCAATTCTCTTACGAACTGTACGGCGATCCCGACGCATCGGTGGGCATTGTTACAAGCAATTTTCATCTGTACCGCTCCATCCGCCTGGCGAAGCAGTGCGGGTGGACGAGGGTGTACGGTATCCCGGCCCCCTTTCGGGGAATTATGCTTCCCCATTATATCGCGAGAGAATTTCTTACCGTCACCGTGGACACCCTGCGGGGAAATATGTAACAGAAAAGGCAACTGCATTCGCAGTTGCCTTTTTTATTGACTGAATTACTTCAGCATGTTGGACTGATTCAGCACCATGGCGCTGTACAAGAAAAGTACGTCGTCTGCGGTGCTCAGATCTACCAGGTTAGGCAGGTAATTGCTGTCCACGTAGCGGATGTCCACCAGCGTGATCTTGGAGTAAGCGCCTGCCAGAAGCGGCACGATGCTGCTGCCGAAGGAATCACGGAACACCACCAGCTCACGGCCGTCCGTGCAGGCAGGATTCTCAATGGTGAGAAGGGCCGCCGCACCGGAGAGAAATACCTCGTAGGGATCGTCGCTGGTGAGCTTCTCCATGTCGTAGATACCTGTGGTCTTTCCCGTTTCGTAGTTGTACACCGTGCATCCGTCCAAAATCGGATTGGTCAGATACGTCAGCGTATCGGGAGCCATGGGCAGAGCCGCCTGGCCGTAATATACGCCGTAGAAGGGAATATCCGCCTTGTTCTCTACGTAATCCCAACTCAGTCGGTCAGCGATGCTCATGCCATGGGCCAGCACGTCCACCACGCCGGATAGACATTCCTGTTTCCAGTGGGTATCGGTGCGGTAATACTGATCGATCGTGAGAGTATCAAACAGATCGATGTGCTTGAAATCGGGAGTGCTCTCCCGGAACAGCTTCAAAAGCTCCTTATAATCGATGGAGGGATATCCGTTTTGTGCCGCCAGAAAATAGTTCTTGTCGGGAATAACGGCGGCGTATACGTTGGCGCCCGTGTCCTTGAAATGACTGTTGTACAGCGTCTCAAATTTCTTGCCCGCTGAGGTGATCAGATTGGGACGGAGGGGATATTCCAGCTTGGAAACGGAATCGCCCGCCAGATATACGTCGTTGTTATCCTTTTGACCGAACACGTAGTAGTGGGTGATGGCCTTTACCGTGCGGAACGCATCCCGGAAGGGGAACTGATCCAGGGTGTAGGATTCAAACTCACTCATAGCCTTGGTGTTCAAAACGGTTTCCCAGGTGATTTTGGGGAACTGCTTCAGCTTTCTTCTCTCACTGGCAGAGTATTCCTGAGGGGTATGCAGCAGGCACAACAGGGCGCCGCCGAGGAAGAAAACAAGGAACGATACGGTTACGATATAATTCTTGATTTTCATTGTCCCACCTCCTCAGAAACGGAAATACAGAAACGGGTTGAAGGATCCGTCTACCAGATAGGCGGTGCACAGTACGAGAAGTACCAGCATGACGGGGGTGATCAGTACGCTTGTGATCTTGGGGGAGATCTTCTGCGCTGCCGTCTTCACCACAGGGGTGGAGCCCACGAGTGCCGCGATCAGAAGTACCGCATAGCTGCGGAGATAGTACAGAGTCTCCGTGGTGACGAGAGGAATGCCGCCCGCACCGAAGAGTCCGCCCACGTCACCGGCGATACCGCCAAGGCCGTTTGCGTTGAAGATCACGAAGCTGATGATCATAATGAACAAAAGATATACGCGGGACAGAATCCGGGGGAGCTTTTGCAGCATCTTTCCGATCCAGAGCTTTTCCACGATCAAGAAAAATGCGAAGTACAGACCCCACAAAACGAAGTTCCAGTCCGCTCCGTGCCAAAGTCCTGTCAGCATCCAAACCACAAAGAGGTTGAACAGCCAACGGAGCGTGGATACACGGTTGCCGCCCATGGGAATATACACGTAATCCCGGAACCAGGAGCCCAGAGACATGTGCCAGCGGCGCCAGAATTCCGTTACGCTGGTAGAGATGAAGGGATAGTTGAAGTTCTCAATGAACTTAAATCCGAAGATCCGACCGAGACCGATAGCCATATCGCTGTAGCCCGAGAAATCGAAATAGATGTGCAGGCAGAAGGCGA
>JBGVJO010000267.1:0-1072 GCA_045129535.1 Eubacteriales bacterium | reverse complement strand
TTCCAAAATCCGCGCGATCAGCTCTCCGCCCATTCCGCAGATGAGGACATCCTTCACGTTTTCTCCGGCTAAATCCATCCCGCTCAAGCCATCCGCCAGATAAAAGGACATACGGGACGTGCATCCGTACCGGGCTGCATTTTCCTTTGCCTTGGCAAGCGGAGCCGCATTTACGTCGGACACCACCGCGCGGGGGCAAACACCACTCAGCAGTAAGCGGATCGGCAGATAGGCGTGGTCCGTGCCTACGTCGCACACCACGCACCCGGGGCGGACAAAGGACGCCGCCAGATTGAGACGATCGTCCGTCAGGGGTAAATCATACGTATTCGTCATAATCCTATGCAAAACGGCGGGTCGCCCCGCCGTTTTATTCCTTATTTCTTGTCAGCGAAATAATCGTTCAGCTTCTTAACCAACTCGTTGGCGTCGGTGTTGTGAACGGCGCAGGCATCCTCGATGCTCTCACCGCGGGATGCAGGGCATCCGAGGCAGTGCATGCCGATCTCAAAGAAGAACTTAGCGGTCTCTACGTCGTAATCGAGAACGTCGCCGATAATCGTATCTTTTGTTACTACCATTGTTTTGTACCTCTATTGTAATTTATAAATTAGTTTGCTTTTGCCATCGTATTTTCGTCGGGAACGATCACCTTGCGGATGTCGGCACCGATCTTCTGCAGCTTACCGACGATATCGTCGTAGCCGCGCTCGATCAGGTGAATATCCTCCACCTCGGTCTCGCCGTCAGCAATCAGACCGGCAATAATCACGGCAACACCGCCGCGAAGGTCAACCGCTTTGACGGGTGCGGCACTCAAGGAAGAACCACCCTCGATGATCGCCGTTCGGCCGTCCACCTTGACCTGTGCACCCATACGGCGAAGCTCATCCACGTAGCGGAAGCGGTTCTCATACACGCCTTCCGTAATGTAGCTGACGCCCTGCGCCTGGGTAAGGAGCACCGTCATCTGAGGATGCATATCCGTGGGGAAGCCGGGATATGGATGGGTCTTTACGCTGGTACGGGTCATTTCTGCCGTGCCCTTCACAAGAACCCCGTCATCCAACTC
>JBGVJO010000266.1:0-7974 GCA_045129535.1 Eubacteriales bacterium | reverse complement strand
GGCACCCCGTCGGGTGCCTGTTTTTTATCGTTGTTTCGCCGTCAGCTTGATCAGTTTCGACATATTGTCCGGCTGATTCTTCGCCTCGGCGGCGGCCTTATTGCGGCGGAGTGCCCCGCATTTGGTGCAGCGGTGGGTGATGATAAATCCCTTTTTCGGATCCGGCTCCGCGGAGATGGGCTCCATCTGCCCGCCGCAACCGGAGGCACGATCGCCGGGTCAATCACTTCTTGAATGTAGCATTTTTGCTCCATAAAACTGCTAAACATCATCTTTTCCTCCCGCTTTATGTCAAAACATTCTCACAAAACCGTTGCATCATGTGGCAATGTGTGCGCAGGTTCCTTTGCAGATTGCATTGGGCACCACTGCAATCGTAACAGCGGCACGGGAGTTATTTAACGTAGTAACGGTACAGGAAGGTCACCACCTGACCACGAGTGCAGGGTTCATCAGGGCTGTAAGTAGTAGCGCTGGTGCCGCTGGTGATACCCTGTTCATAGGCCCACTGAACAGCAACTGCGTAATACTTCACAGCGGGAACATCCGCAAACCGGTTGGTGTTACTCACCGGAGCCTGGGAACCCGCATTGCGCCAAAGGAAGGTGGCCATCTGACCACGAGTGCAGGGTTCATCAGGGCTGTAAGTAGTAGCGCCGGTGCCGCTGGTGATACCCTGTTCATAGGCCCACTGAACAGCCGTCGCATAGTAGGCATCGGCAGGCACATCAACAAAGATACAGGTTTTGCTGACAGGATCGGGAGAACCGGCTGCACGCCACAGGAAGGTAGCCATCTGAGCGCGGGTGCAAGGATTATCAGGGCTGAAGGTAGTGGCGCCGGTGCCGCTGGTGATGCCCACCTTAACGGCCCACAGAACTGCATCGTAGTAGTAGGCATCAGAGGAAACATCTTCGAAGGGGTTCTCGACTGCGAAAGCAGCTTTAACGGTGATTTTGGATGCGGGCATCTTAAAGGTGTATGTGTTGTCGCTTGCCTTGGTCACGGCAACCGCATTGCCGCGGCTGTCGGTAACGATCAGCTTTGCCAGCTCGTAACCGGCATCGGGCGCAATCGTGATCGTGATCGTGGTTCCCTTATATGCCAGTTTCCTGCTTACACTCACTTCGCCTCCGGTGATGTCATCTGCGATTTTCACATCGTAGATAGGCGTAATGGTCGGGCTGTAAGGATTATTCTTAACAGTTAGAGTTCCGTTCACATAGGTGATGCTGTAGTTGTTGCCTGCAGCCGCTTCGTTTGCGAATGTGATAGCGTAAGTTCCGGCGTTGTACATATTCGCATCTGTACTCAGAGTAGGAGCTGTAATCAGTACATCACTGCCGACCAGTCCTTCAACCGTGTAGGTGAGTTCGGGTTGATCGTTACCAACATATACCTCCTTATCGTCTGCGGTGATGGTCAGAGTCTTAGGCGTGATGGTATATTCGGGACTGCTGATGTTGGGGGGCAGCTTATAGTTTGCGTTGCTCAGCGCCGTTGCCTTGTAGGAGAACGTGCCGGCATTGACGTTATCACCCACAAGCTCTACGGTGACGGTGCAACTGTCACCAACCACGAGATCGGTCGCCGTTGCAGTGAGGGTTTTAGCTGTGCCGTTGTAAACAAGTTCAGCGGCGGTCAGCTCAGCCCAGTCAAGGCCCACTTCCTTCGGGGTAATGGTCACAGAAAGTTCCACAGGATCGACGCCGGTGTAACCGGTATTCGGAACAAAGTTGCAATATACGGTATAGGTCTTTGCATCCGTTCCGGCTGGAACTGTTGTGAGATAATTTGTACCGTCCAAACTGTATTCCCAATGACCGTTCTCGGATGTACCTTCCGCTATCAGAGACTGGGATGTGCCATCATAGACAAGATCTGCTTCAACGGTGGGGACAGTTACCGTGGGTGTTGCTGCGTTGATCACGAGACCGCCGCCGATCATCTTTTCGTAAGCCTTGTAGATGGTATCTTCTTCTCTTGTGATTTTTACATCATACGTGCCCATGGCAGAGGGGGCAGCCTCTGTCCAGTTATCATTGACCTTATACTGAACCACGAAATTGGTTTCGGGATTGCCGCTGATTATAAAGGCCTTGGCATTTCCGTCCCACGTGTAGGCCTGGACGTCTTCGCTGATGCTGACAGTTGCCTTTTCCGTCCATTTTGCATAGAGGGTGGTATTTTCAGTTATCTTGAAGAAATCAAAAATGAAATTATCAAAATATCCGCATTCCGGAGTAATGTACCAGCCACCAAACTGATAGCCGACTGCTGTAGGAGCAGGAGTAGGCTCAAGTGCGTATGTGCCGGTTTCGACCTCCTGGGGCTCAAGTTGTGTGCCGTGTCCCTGCATATCAAAGGTGACGATATATTTCACAGGATTATAAACAAGCTGAACTTCGCCCTTTGCTGCGTCATACTTCTTGATATAATCAAACCCGCTGGTATATGTAAAGTACTCGCTGAGATCGCTTGTGCATCCCGTTGCAATCACTGCAACTGCAGCGGGTTTCTCACTCGAAGACACCGGGAACATTGGCGTAACATCCAGTAGTGCACCTGTGGCAAGTCCGCCGGTACCGACACGAATTGCGCCAGTAGAAGAATAAATGTTTTTTGTGTACTTATACATACTGGAAGGATATGTAGTTGCGGTATTGCTGCTTTCGTTATTGTTCACTACCGGCGCTCCTGCCACTTCCATACTGCCTTTACTGAATACACCACCACCAATAGAGGCGGCCTTATTTCCTGTAATTTCGCCGCCGTACATATAGAACGTTGCATCTTGATCTACATATACGCCTCCGCCCTGGTTTGCGGTGTTTCCGGTAATTTTACCGTTGTACATAGTAAATGCCTTTTTGACATTGATTGCGCCACCGTAAGTGTTTTTGAAACCGGAAATAGAGCCTGCATCATCCTGACAGTCTGTTAATATAAAATTCAGAGCTGTTGAACCGGGAATAAAGGAAACATTGCTGCTGCCGGTATATGTGATATCATATCCGTTGAGACAGAGAACGATGTCTCTTGATTCTGTGAAATCCCACTTGGCACTCACTTCAATATCATTTGTCAGATAGTAATAACCGCTATCCTTGTTCTTGGTGAAATCACTTGCACTGCTTATGGCAATCCATGTGGGGTTTTCTTCTGTTATGTGGGTGCCGATTGCTGCATGGGTCGCACCGCAGACGCAGTGGGTGTGATATTCCTCAAAGTTTGCGACGTATTCTGCATGCTCGGTCGCGGTAAAGCTATAGGTCGCACTGGTGCTGACCACTTCGCCCTCCTTAGTCCAGTTGACGAAGCGATAGCCCGCGGCGGCTTCTGCCGTCAGGGTGACGGTGGAGCCATAATTATATGTACCGCCGCCGGTGACCGTGCCGCCCAACGTGGGGTTAGCGTAGACAGCTACGTCATAGAATGTTTTAACAACCGTGGTATTTGCCGGGAAACCTGCCAGCCAGTAACCACTCGGAGATTTGCTCGCTACAACTGCATTGCTTGCCGCGTATCCGTCTGCGACGATTCCTTCCATTGCCGCACGAGCACTTACTTCATCCGTATATGCGGGATAATAAACACTTGCCGGGAATGCGCTGATAGAACCGATCCACTTTTCGTACAGATCCTCCGGAGCAATTGCAATGATTTCCTGGGGCATTCCGAGGAAAGTACCGCCGCTGATCTTGGTATCCGCCGGGAAGACAAGACCGTAATACGTACCGCTGTCAACACGGAGGGTACCGTACATGACCTCCAGCATGGCGTGCAGGAAGCCGGTCTTTGATGCGGAGCTGTCGGTCAAAGAAAGCTTAGCGTATTCACCGTCCTGAGTAATCCGAACGGAGCCGACTTTATTCTGATAATCCGAGAGGCTGAGGGAACACGGCATCGCACCGGAGTTATCCCAGAATGTCTCCTCAAAATAAATATGATGTCCGTTCAGATCAAGCGTAACGGGGAAGTAGTTGTAGAATGAAGTTCCGCCGTATTCCTCAACGTAGTCCTGCAATACTTTGATGGTGACAGGCGCCACGTTATACTCCTCAGAAAGGCCAGCGGCAATATAAAAAGCTTCTGCCAAATCAAACGCGTACCGGGTCTCTTCACCGCAGGTGACGGAGAGTACCGGCTTGTAGAAGGAAGCCTCAACTTTCACAGGATCACTCGGCATCACGAACGTGTAGGTCGTATCATTCACCTGTGTCACGGAACAACTATAGCCGAGAGGCATGCCAAAAGCAGATACAACCGCCACATAGTCCGTCTCGGGCGCTACCGTGATGGTGACGGTTTCACCTGCCTTGGCGGAGGTCGGGGATACGCTGTAGCTGCCGCCTTCGGTTACGCCGTTATCATCTTTAAGGATAATATCATGCGGTACGTTGAGTTTAAACGTCACTTTAACGGTGACGTCGCAAGCAGGCATGATAAACCGTCCGTTGCTTACCGCGACAGTTTCAGTTTCCTCGCCTGTCTTGTATACCTTGATGGCATCCAGGATATACCCCGGCGCAGGCGTTGCCGTGATGGTGATCTGATCTTTTACAATAACGTTGGTTTTGTTTACGGAAACAGTGCCGTTTTCGGTCTCGGCAACGGCGACAGTATACGGAATCGCCTCGAAGTTCGCCACGCACGTACAGTCACCCGTAACTGTAAAGGTGTACGATGCGTTCGTGCTGACAACTACGTCGTTTACCGTCCAGTTCACAAAGGTGTAGCCCTTTGCGGGAGTTGCAGTTACCGTATGTGATGAACCGTATACAACACCCCGCTCACCTCCCGTAATTAACGAGGATTTCCCCGTTCCTTGTGCTATACCAATTGTGTATGTCCTCTGAGCAAAGTGTGCGACATAGTCAGCCGCTTCGGTTACGGTGATGTTAATGGTTGCGTTCGTGCTGACCACGCTACCGCCTTTTGTCCAGTTGACGAACTCATAGCCGGGATTAGCAGTTGCCGTCAGGGTGACGGTTTCGCCCTCCAAATAGGCGCCGGCGCCTTCAACAGAGCCGCCTGTAGCGGGGGTAGCAGACGCATCAATGGTCGCATAAGAAGCGGTCGTACCGTCAAAGGGGACAGAGGCAACCTCTCCTTCCGTCGCAAATGCCACAGTGGACAGCGCTGCTGCAATCATCACAATGGCCAGTAGCATACTCAAAATTCGTTTCTTCATGGTTTGTTACCTCTCGTTTCCTGTTCTTCGGGATGTTTGCATACGCCGCAGTCCGGCAGTTTGTCGCTGAATAAATCAAAGGCGGCAAACTTGCAGAACCAGCAGATAGGATCAGGTGCCAGCAGACTCCGCCGCTCTGCAAAGCAGGGGCAGTGGTCAAATCGCGTCACCGTCTGCCCGACAGGCGGGCTTGTGTATTCCTTGTGGATATCCGGACTCATCGACAGACCTCCCTTTATCCGTTTTTATTCATGATATAGTATAGCAGTTTTTTTTGAGCAAAAACGCAATTTGGGGTGAACGGTATGTTTTTGGGGGTGAATTGCCATAAATGCAGAAAAAGCTCCCCCGCCACAAGGCGGAGGAGCCGGAAGGAGAGTTTCGTTTTATTCGTCCATGACGACCATGCAGCGGAACACGCGATCCTTTGCACAGAAGCGGCAGGAACCGCCGTATTTATCCGCCGCGGCGATGATGGACTGGATACCGATGCCCCGGAGGTATTCGGGCATTTCCTCAAAGTTCAACGATTTGTCACAGGAGTTCTCACACAAAATCACGAACCGTCCTGCCTGATGCCTGATATTCACACGAACAAACGGAGCATCGCTTTCGGCAAAAATCGCACCGTGATAAGCATTTTCAAGGATATTGGCAAGAATGCAGACAAGGTCGGCGTCGGTTGCGCTGAGATTCGGTTTGGCAGCCGCGCGGATATCGATACCGATACGAAGTTCCGAGATCTTCTGATGATACACTCTCAGCGTATTGTTCACGGTTTCATTTTCGCAGTATCGCTCTGCGGCAATGTGCTCGATGGAGTCGGTCTGATGCTTCAGGTAATCCGTGAGCTTGTCAAACTCACCGTTTTCGGCATAACTCAGAAGCATATGATAGTGATGCCGCATATCGTGACGGTTCTGGCGCACCAATTGTGCCTCCTTTGCCTGAGCCCGCACCCGTTCATACAGCAGCTTAGTATGGGTTTGCTTTTGCTTCTCCCGGGTCAGCTCCACCATGTTTTTCATGCTGGCAAACACGGAGACGTAGGTAATACAGAATGCCAGTATCGTCAGCAGGAAAACCGCCAGCTCCTTTTCAGACATAGGCGACAGGACGGGAAATGCGCTCTGCGCCACGATCAAGGCAAAAAAGCCCAACACAACGGCATAGAACTTGCCCCATCCGGTGCGAATGTAGGGTGCAACCTTACGGAAGGAAGGCAGCAGCACGGCATAGAGCAGCACCTGCATCAGTGCCATGAGGACGATGGCAAATACACTTTTCAGCAGTTCGCTTTGCAGGCGGGCATCTGCGACGGTGCACATTGTGCTGATGCAGGTATAGCTGCAGGCGTAGCTGAAAAACAGGAAGCCTTTTTCCTGTACGCTCCCCGCAGTGGTCACAAAGAACAGGATGAGGTGCACGGCAAGGGTCAGAAAGAAGTTCAGCGTCGGCGTATCGGATGGGAGAAGCATCATAAACACGACGTACAGCAGCCAGATTGCCGCCGTTATCCTCTTGCGGAAACGGGGCTTAGCAAAGAACAGCGATGCCCCGATATGGCTCAGTGGTGTAAGCAGGAAGAATATCAGTCGTCCTATGGAATTCATCATATTGCGTCATCTCCCTGTCAATTAAAGTG
Organism: Eubacteriales bacterium; assembly: GCA_045129535.1. GTDB lineage: Bacteria > Bacillota > Clostridia > Oscillospirales > CAG-272 > SIG701. The sequence continues at coordinate 1,135 of JBGVJO010000266.1, read as the reverse complement.
GTTGAAAAAGGCGTTTCGCAGTGGAATAACGGTACCGCGAGGCAGCGGAAGCTCCGCGCCGGTTTTCAGCACAGCGGTGGAAGCGGTCACTTTTGTGACGTGATTGAGGTTGAGGATATACGCCCTGCCGCAGCGGTGGAAGCAGCCGAAGCCGTGCAGCAGATCGTAGAGCTCCGATGCCGTCATACGGACGAGCAGGCTATCGCCGTCTTTCATCCAAAGGCGCTGATAGTTGCCTGCAGCTTCGCAATACAGGATGCGGGGAACCGGCACGTTCCGGTACTCTCCGTCGATTTTCAGAACGACGCTCTCTTCCGCATGGGAGGAGATGCTCTGCATCGCCTTGTCCATAGCGGCGAAGAAGTTTTGCCGGGTATAGGGTTTGAGCAGATAGTGGGTGGCATCCACGCCGAAGGCCTCCACCGCGTGCTCGGTGGAGGAGGTCAGAAAGATGATGGGACTGCGCACGCCTTTCGAGCGCAGATCGGTAGCCACGCTCATGCCGGAAACGCCGGGCATGTAGATGTCCAGCAGATAGATGGCATGGCGCTCTCCGGCTTCGATGCAGTCCAACAACGCGGAGGAATTAGAAAAGGCTTCCACCGTGATCTCTACATCATGTTCTGTGGCATACTGCTCCAATATGGCACGGGTCTTGTCCAGATACAGTTGTTCATCGTCGCAGACGGCAATTCTGAGCATAGCGGCACCTTCTTTCGAATCGGGTCGGTGGGGTTGCAAATATTATAGCATAGAACCGCGGCTGTTTCAACAAAAGCGAAAACTTGTCTGCATCTATTTGCCTGTTTCCTTGTTCAAAAATTGGACTGTGGGAGCAATTTGCAATTCTACGCTATTTTTATGACGTGGTAACGACTTGTTGAGAAACTATGTCCGACGTGTTGTTTTGCTAAGAATGGGCACACATTTGTTTTTCAAAAATGCATTAAGGGCCAGATGCGCCGCATCTGGCCCTTAATAGGGGCTAAGTTAATGACATTGACCCCCTCGGGTGCCTGTTTTTTTATCGTTGTTTCGCCGTCAGCTTGATCAGTTTCGACATATTGTCCGGCTGATTCTTCGCCTCGGCGGCGGCCTTATTGCGGCGGAGTGCCCCGCATTTGGTGCAGCGGTG
>JBGVJO010000265.1:0-5199 GCA_045129535.1 Eubacteriales bacterium | reverse complement strand
CCGGTTCTTCCGACAGGGAGGATGCCTCTCTCGTGGACGGATGGGTTCGCGTGCGGTATATCGCCTGCGGTGAGCGGGCTTCTTATGCCATCGATGCCAACGGACGTATATTAAGCTGTGGGGAAGATGTTCCGGATCTGAGCGGCAGCGGATGGGAGTCTTTGAAGAGATGACGTCACATGCCGATATGAAGACGGCCGTAAAGCGTCCCGTGCGGATCGCCTTGGCGGCTTGCGGAATTTTACTGTTGCTTTTTCTTGCGGCGGGCGTTATAATACTCTCGTGCGGTGTCCGTCCGCTCTCCATGGAAGCGGGCGACGCTATACCGCAGGAAAAGGATTTTTTGCGCGTTCCCGGTTGGCTTTTCTCATGCAAAACGGATTTGCGTGACGCATCGCTGACTGCGGTGGGCGAGCACACCGTGGAATTCTCCTTTATGGGAATTTCGCGCCGTACCACGCTGAGTGTGGCGGATACCACACCGCCCCGTTTTTCCGTGAAGAATCACGGTATCCGCGTGGGAGATACGGTGTCCTTTGCGGATTTCATTACCGATCTGCAGGAGCACTCCGCGTATACACCGGAGCTCATTTTCAACGGAAACGTGGATGCTCCCGGTGAATATCCCGTTACGGTCCGCCTGACGGATGCGTCGGGAAACCAAAGTGAGCAAAGTGCCTCCTTGTTTGTGCTTGATCTGCCGCAAAGCCTGGTGCTGGAGGCAGGCATCGACGCGCTCTTGTGCGAGAAACTGTTGCAGAAAGCCGTGCCCGGCGCTACCTTCGCCGAGGACGTGGACGTGTCCCGGGTAGGAGAGATCCGGACGGATATTCTGCTTGACGGCTTCCGTATTCCGATCCGTTTGGACGTGCGGGATACCGAGGCACCGGTCGCTCTTGCACATATGCATCATTTCAAGATTTCCTCCGGCGCTGAGACGGAACCGCAGCCGACTGACTTTCTGGCGGAGGTGCACGATGCCTCGGAAGTAAGTGTTTCCTATGAGGGAACGCCCGATTTCCGTACACCGGGCACAAGGAAGCTGGTGCTGGTTCTGCAGGATGCCTGGGGCAACGTGTCCCGTGTGGAATGCATGATCACCGTGACGGATGGGAAAACGGATGCGACCCTTACGCCCAAGGAAAGCGATCTGCCCGTGATTTCCGGCGTGAAGAAGCTTAGTGTGAACGTGGGCATGTGGATCTCCTACACCACCGGCGTGAGCGCCAAAGATGCAGACGGAAACGCTCTTACGGTGAAGGTGGACTCCTCTGCCGTGAAACGGAATAAACCCGGTGTGTACCGCGTTATCTATACCGCTACGGATAAAAAGGGAAGAGTAGCCACCGTCCGCACAACGGTTGCCGTGTGCGAGATTACGGAGGATACGCTTAAGCCGTACGTGGATAAAGTCCTCGGCAAAATCCTGCGCAAGGATATGACTCAGCGGGAGCAGGCGCGCGCCATCTACGATTGGATGATCGCCAACGTGTCCTATACGGCGTATACGTACAAAGACCATTGGATGCGGGCGGCGTATTACGGCTTTGTGAACGGCCGTGGCGACTGCTACGTCTATTACGCTATGTCCCGTGCTCTTTTGGACGGAGCCGGCATTGAGAATATGGAAATCTGCCGCGACAATCCCGCCAAGCCCCATTACTGGAATTTGGTAAACTGCGGGGACGGATGGTATCACTTCGATACCTGTCCTCATTATAAAAGCTATCCCCTGGAATCCTTTATGCTGACCGATCGGGAAGTAGAGGAGTATTCCAAAAACTGCGTGGAGGAGTATTACAGCTTTGATAAATCGCTGTATCCCGCCACCCCCTAATCTGCCAATCAGAGAGGAATCGTTATGAAGAGAATTGCCGTTTTGCTTCTTTTGTGCGCCCTGATCTTTGTGGGATGCACGCCCGCCGAAAATCCGAATACGGGTGACGGCACCAATCCCCCCGTGTCCGATACGGCAGGGGATACCGGTGCGCCCACCGATCCCGAGCGGGCGTTTTCCCTTACGTATAAGGACGTGTGCCTGACACCCGGTGTTCATCTGGATGTGGTGGCCGCTCTGGGCGAGCCTATGGATCGGGCGGAGGCACCCAGCTGCCTGCACGACGGCAACGATACCGTATATTTCTATGAGGAGGCGGAGATCGTGACCTCTCCCTCGGCGCAGGGCGAGTTTATCGTGTCCGTGACGCTGCTTTCTCCCGCTTTGGTAACGGAGGAGGGAATCGCCCTCGGTGCGAACATTTCCGATGCCATCACCGCCCTCGGTGAGGCCGAGGAGGCCTTTGGCCGCTATCTGTTCACCCGGGGTAACACCACCCTCACCATGATGACGGACGACGCCGGCATTATCGTGTCTATCTCCTACGCCTTGGCGGAGTGAAATATGCAATACAAATCGGCAGAGAGGTAGTCTCCCTGCCGATTTTGTGTTATAATGATGGTGAGGACAATGGATAATGAATTGCCGAAAAGAAAAAGCATTCGGCTAAAAAATTATGATTATAGCACTGCCGGGGCATATTTTGTCACGATGTGCGTGCAGGGGAGAAAAAGGATATTGTCAGAATTTGTTGGGCCAAACGATTCGGCTGTAAATACAACGGGAGCCTTTCATGCCGTAGGGGAGGATCTTGATCCTCCCGGAATGCGGCTGAAGCCCATAGGCGAAGTTGTTGTGGAGCAATGTTCCAGAGTATTGGCTTCAAAAAAGTGGATGACGAACAGTATGCCTTAATCTTGTAAATTTCGTTTTATCAACCAGATAAAAGCCCCCCGACAGATTTCAAAAGTCTGCCGGGGTTTTAGAATTGTTAGATCAGCCCCTCATCAATCTTCCTTTTCGGGGATCACCGCCTTGGCGGGATCGATCTTTCCGTGGCATCGCTCAAAATAGGCGATGTTGGTGCGGATCAGATGAAGCATCTGATTGTTCAGCGACCGGCCTTCCTCCGCCGATGCCACCAGCAATTTTCTGTACAGTTCCTCGTCAATGCGTACCTCAAAAGTGACCTTGTTCTTCATATCGTTCTCCTGCCGGATGATGTTTTTCCTTTATTATACCGATTCCCTGTTGTCATTTGTTGAATATTGTGTTAAAATTTTCATATATACGATGCGTCATCAGGAGGAGTTATGCTTTCCGTTACCTATACCGCCGCCCTCAGCGGCCTGGAAGGATATATCGTCACCGTGGAGTGCAGCGGGCAGAGAAATCTGCCGGATCTGGATATCGTAGGCCTGCCGGATATGGCGGTCCGTGAGGCTCGCCAGCGGGTGAAAGCCGCCGCCGAGAGCTGCGGGATCCCTTTCCCCGATATGGAATTGGTGGTGAATCTGGCTCCCGCCAACCGCCGCAAGGAAGGCTCCGCCTTCGATGTGGCTATGCTGACCGCCATCCTTCAGTGCGGAGGCATCATCCCCCGGGATATTTCCATGGAGAATTACTGCTTCATCGGTGAGTTGTCCCTCTCCGGCCATATCCGCGAGGTGTGCGGCGTTCTGAATATGACGCTGTCCGCCTACGAGGCAGGCAAGAGGGAGATCTTCGTGCCCGTTGGCAACGTGGCAGAGGCCGCCGCCGTGGAGGGAATGACCGTGTACGGCGTGCCCAGTATCGGTGCGCTGATCGATCACCTCACCGGCCGGGAAAAGCTGACTCCCGTGATTCCGAAGGCGGTGGATCTGAACGCCATCCCCGAATCCCTGGATTTCTGCGACGTGAAGGGACAGAAGCGTGTGAAGCGGGCGTTGGAGATTGCCGCCGCTGGAAACCACAATATTCTTATGATCGGCGCACCGGGCTCCGGTAAGTCCATGCTGGCGAAACGGATGCCCTCCATTTTGCCGCCCCTCACCTTCCCCGAAGCGGTGGAGACAACGAAGATCCACTCCGTAGCGGGGATGCTGGGTGACGGCGGCCTGGTGACTACCAGACCCTTCCGTGCACCCCATCATACCATGAGCGCCGCGTCCCTGGTGGGCGGCGGCAAGATCCCCGAGCCGGGCGAGATCGCTTTGGCATCGGGTGGCATTCTGTTCCTCGATGAGCTGCCCGAGTTCTCCCGTACGGTGACGGAGAGCCTTCGCCAGCCGCTGGAGGATGGACAGGTGACCATCACCCGCGCCGCGGGACGGTTTACCTTCCCCTGCCATATTATGCTGGTGTGCGCTATGAACCCCTGCCCTTGTGGATACTACGGCAGCGACGTGCGGCAGTGCACCTGCAAGAAGGACGCCATCTCCAAATATCTGGCCAAGATATCCGGCCCCCTCTTGGACCGAATCGATATGCACGTGGAAGTGCCCTCCCTCTCCTTTGACGAGATGAGCCGCACGGAGAAAGAAGAATCCTCCTCCGCCATCCGGGAGAGGGTAGTGCGGGCCAGAGAATTTGCCGCCCGCCGTTTTGCGGACGGAAACGCAGTGCCCAACGGTATGTTGACACCGGCACAGATTCAACAAATGTGCATCCCCGACGAAGCGGGCAAGGCGATCCTCCGCCGGGCTATGGATAAAATGGGGCTGTCCGCCCGCGGATACGATCGGATTCTGCGGGTATCCCGCACCATTGCGGATCTGGCGGGCAGTGAGTCTATCACCGCCGCCCACGTGGCGGAGGCGGTACAGCTCCGCGCCCTGGATCGGAAATATTGGTGAGGTTTCGTGACGCAGAATGAAGATCGCGTATGAAAAGTGGGAAATAGAGATGTTTCGTGAGAGTGAAGAGGGCAGGAAATATCTCGAATACAACGAAAAAGTGGGCGGCGAGCCTATTGGTTTGATGATTCCTATTGGATACCCGGCAGGTGTGGAAGAGAGGGGCGGCGTGATCGCCGTGTATGAGGAATGCATCCGGCGGGGGATCACTTGGGAAGATTTGCTGGATTTCCACATCCCGGACGATGCGGTGATGTGAATAGTTTCGGTTAAAGAAAAAGCACCTCGCAAAAGGTGCTTTTTTGTGTGGCTATAATTACTTAGATTTGCCCAGTTCTTCTTTTTGCAGTTGCGTTTCCAATTCTTTTTTCTCGCTGTTTGCTCTGCGGTTCAAGGAATCCTTGCTTTTAATTCGATACACAAGGGGGCCAGCAGCAAAACTTACTAGGTAGACGATGATTGAAACCGCCTTTATGAGCGAGGAGAAGAACAATACAAAAGGAATCATTAGCGGAACGGCATACA
>JBGVJO010000264.1:0-4707 GCA_045129535.1 Eubacteriales bacterium | reverse complement strand
AGAATCATTCCAATTCCAAAAGGAGTGCGTGATGACAAAGCAGCGCGAACTGATTTTATCCATTGTCCGCGGAAGCGAAGCCCATCTGAGCGCCGAGGAAATATACCTGGCCGCCCGTGAGCAGATGCCCACCATTGCACTCGCTACCGTGTACAACAGTCTGAAATATCTCAGCGAGTCGGGACACATCGTCCGTCTTACCTTTGCGGATCAGCCCGATCGGTACGACAAGATGTTCGTCCCCCACGATCATATGGTGTGCTCCACCTGCGGCAAGATCCGGGATATCCGCATCGAGGGAATCGATGCATTCCTGCAGGATCACGCGGATAAGGACATCACCTCCTATGATCTGACTCTTCATTATCAATGTTCCAAATGCCGTCAGGCGGCAAAACATAACTAAAAAATTTATTACTTTTACTTAAAGGAGAAACACACATGGAACTCAAGGGAAGCAAGACCGAAAAAAATCTTCAGACCGCATTTGCAGGCGAATCTCAGGCAAGAAATAAGTACACCTACTTCGCATCCGTAGCAAGAAAAGAAGGCTTTGAGCAGATCGCTGCTATCTTCGAATCCACCGCTAACAACGAAAAAGAGCACGCTAAGATGTGGTTCAAGGAACTGGGCGAGCTGGGCGACACCGCTGCTAACCTGAAGGCTGCTGCTGAGGGCGAGAACTACGAGTGGACCGATATGTACGACACCTTCGCTAAGGAAGCAGAGGAAGAGGGCTTCAAGGCTATCGCTGCCCGATTCCGTATGGTTGCCGCTATCGAGAAGTCTCACGAGGAGAGATATCGCGCTCTTCTGAACAACGTTGAGATGCAGAAGGTATTCGAGAAGGCTGAGGAGACCATGTGGGAATGCCGCAACTGCGGACATCTGGTAATCGGCAAGAAGGCTCCCGGCGTATGCCCCGTATGCGTACATCCCCAGAGCTTCTTCGAAGTACGTAAGGAAAACTATTGAGTGGGAATACCGCTCAACTGTGATTGAGTGACAACCATCCCACTCCCGAGAATTTCCCTTACGGAAAATTCTCCCAGGTACTGATATACAGAAAAGCCATCGGATCATCCGATGGCTTTTTATTTTGTTTGTATCTACTACAAAGCGATAGATTGGTATTTGTGTTACTGCAGCCCCATAATAAAGAGTACCAATACCACAACTGTTATAGCAGTCCATGCAACATGTCTGCCTGCAATTTCCCACTCCGTCGGCTCTGCATCCCATACATTACGAATCCGAAACATCAGATGCCAACGGAAGAACTCATCTGCAAACAGAATGGACAGTGCGTTAAGAAAACAGAAAAACACAGCGCCTAACCAGGCAAGCCCGTTCCCTTTGTGCGTCAATTCGGGATCATGGAGCAAATCATAGATAGTAGAGACTGACGGCTTCATTCTATCCACCGGATTGCCGTTTCCGTCCCTTGCGATTCCGTCGCTGGTTACATAAAAGATTCCGTGAACATTATCCCCTGTTCCGTCTTCACTCCAAAACCGATAAAAATCCCCCACGTCCATGACACCGCCGCGGAACAGAATCTCGTCCCCTTCACGCACTTCAATTCCGGTCATACTTCTGCTCATTTCGTGGTCTTTTGGAACGGCGGCAGGATCCTCTTTGAGTGTATAAGGCCCATAGATTTTATCACCGTACTGAAACACAACCGTATCATCGGATACGGTAAAACAAGCAGGCTGTCCTTTAATTTTCCCCGAATACAATGTGTTCCCGTTCTCTTGTGTAGGGACAAGAATTGCATCATTGTATCTATAACCACCGCGGGAAATTGTTATAGGATAAATCACAGCAAATACCACAGCTATGACAATCATAAACAGCAAGAGGCCTTTTTGGTAGCCATTCAAACTTTTGATTCGTTCCATAGTCTCACTTTCTCCTCACGTTTATGCTGCCGTTTTTCTGAGAGTAAACTGAATCACAAGCAATTCGGCAATCAGGGACACCGTAATCAGTGCACCGACAATGGAAAAGAACCGGACACCAAGAACCAGCGGCCCCAGCGAAAAGACAGCACCAACGTAAAGAATATTTCTTGCCTTACATGCCCACTTTGGATTGCCCGTTATGCAGAAGATAACTATAAGCAAAAAAACGATGCAAGTAATGACCGCGGTAATCAGCGGGGCGAAATTGGCATATCCGAAAGGAGTCAAATCAAAATAGGAAAAGGTTTTCCTGAAGGGTTCCCCCTCCGGATTGGCAAAATTGCACACCGCACCATAGGGCAGGATTTCCAAAATCAGCGTCACAATCGGAAGCAGTACATAAAGCAATCTCTTTTTCATGGGGTAACCTCCTTTATAAAATCCTTTTCTTCCTCCGGAAAGAAATTATTTCTTTTTTCCGCCCTCGCGTTTGGCTTTCCCCCAATAAGCGGCGGCGGCCGCCTCGGTTTTGTTGTCACCGAATTCGTAGTATTTCACGCCCGCCACGTCGTCGGGCAGATACTGCTGAGGAACGTAGTCGTAGGTATAATCGTGGGGATACACGTATCCCTTGAACTGGGGCGAGCGCAGATGGTTGGGAATCACAAGCCCCTTCCCTGCACGGATATCCGCCGCCGCCCGATCCAGCGCCTCGTAGGCCGTATTGGATTTGGGTGCCGTAGCCAGCATCACCGCCGCATTGGCCAGGGGGATCCGCGCCTCCGGCAAGCCCAATTCCTTGGCGCTTTCCACACAGGCGCGGGTGATGACGGCCGCCATGGGATAAGCCGCGCCGATATCCTCGCTGGCGATAACCATCAGCCGACGGCAGGGAGAGATCAAATCGCCGCCCTCCAAGAGGCGTGCCAGATAGAACACCGCCGCCGAGGGATCCGATCCGCGAATAGACTTTTGCAGGCAGGAGAGCAGATCGTAATGCACGTCCCCGTCCCCGTCGAAATTGCCGGCGGAAATAGACGGCACGAACTGTCTGGCGATATCCCGCGTCAGGACGTTTTCGCTCTCGTCTCCCGCCGCCACGTAGGCGATGGCCTGCTCCAGCATGGTCACACCGCGCCGCACGTCCCCGCCGGACACGGATGCGATATAGGCAAGCGCCTCCTCCTCGCAGGAAACGGGATGGGAGGATTCCTCCGAGAGCATCTCTGCCGCACGGCGGAGCCGGGGCATCATATCCGAAGCCGTCACCGGCTTGAATTCAAAGACGGAGCAGCGGGACAAAAGTGCGTCGTACACGTAATAATAGGGATTCTCCGTGGTGGCGGCGATCAGGGTGATCCGCCCGTCCTCCACGTACTCAAGCAGCGACTGCTGCTGCTTGCGGTTGAAATACTGGATCTCATCCAAATAGAGAAGGATCCCGCCTGCCCCAAGAAGTCCCTCCGTTTCCGCCGCCACGGCCCGCACGTCGGCAAGAGAGGCGGTGGTGGCGTTCAGATGGCGCAGGGTCATGCCCGAGGATGCGGCAATGATGGAGGCCGCCGTGGTTTTGCCCGTACCGGGCGGGCCGAAGAATATCATACTGGGAATCCGTCCCGAGGATGCCAGGCGTCTCAGCACTCCCCTCTCACCGACCAGGTGCTTCTGTCCCGACATATCGTCGAAGGAGATGGGGCGAAGGCGATCTGCCGCGGGGGCGGTACGCATATAATCTGCCATAATTATCACTCCAAATGAATGGTATACATACATTATAAAGGAAAAACCGCCGGATTGCAACACATCTTCCCCATTCTGCCCACATATACTGAAACAGGCAGGGGGGATGTTTATGACCGAAAACCGAATCACCGAAGGTTTTATGCGCGGGCGGATCGCCTATCCCCAATTTGAGGCAGACGCCAAAAATGAAAACGTGGCTACAATCAACGAATTTTACAGCACCCTGCGGGATGCGGCCGCCGCTTATACGGAGGAGCTTTTCCAAGCGCCGGACGGAAAAGGACGCATTTTCTCAGCGGACTACACTCTCCGCCGGGAGGGGGATGTCCTCGTAGTGGAATACGTACTGCTTCTCCGCCATCGGGGACGCACGGAGGCACGAAAAACGCTGATACACCGCTGGCAGAACGGTTACCTGATTCCCCCGGGGAAAAAGAAGGGACAAAAACAGAAAATCCGCTTGAAGCACGGAGCGAAAGAGGATATAATATAGGTATCACGAAAAAGGAAGTTCCGAAATGAAAGTCGCTCTCGTTGCCTGCAACGCATCCTACGTACATACCAATCTGGCCGTCCGTTGTATCGCCCGCGCCCTCACTCTGCGGGGACACGAGGCGGTTCTTGTGGAGCGCTCCCTCAAGGATCGGCGGCGGGAGTTTCTCACGGCACTGTACGAGGCTAAGGCGGACGTGTACGGCTTCTCCGTGTATATCTGGAATCGGGACACCGTTCTTTCTTTGGCCGCCGATCTGCATCAGCTCCGACCGGAGGCAAAGATCGTATTCGGCGGGCCGGAGATCTCCTATGAGGATCCCTCCTTCTTTGCGCGTCATCCATTCGTGGATAACGTCATCGCCGGTGAGGGCGAGGATGCCTTCCCGGATTACTGCGACAATCCGCCGCCGCGACACACCATCCTCTGCGGCACTCCCTACGGCAGCTTTGAGGCGGCGGGGATTCTGTACGATCTGTACCCGCCCCACACGAAAACCGGCGGCATTCTGTATTACGAATCCTCCAGGGGCTGCCCCTTCCGCTGCTCTTATTGCCTGTCCTC
>JBGVJO010000263.1:0-2012 GCA_045129535.1 Eubacteriales bacterium | reverse complement strand
AGGGCGTTATGCTGTCCCAGTATAACATCTGCTCCAACATTATGAACGTGCTCCGCAGGATCTCCGTAGGTCCGGAGGACCGGGTTCTGTCCATTTTGCCGCTGCATCATACCTACGAGTGTATGGCGGGATTTTTGGCTCCCTTCTACGCCGGTGCCAGCATTGCCTATAACGATTCTCTCCGCCGCCTGACGGAGGATTTCAAGCTGTTTTCTCCCACCGTGTTGATCGCCGTGCCCCTGGTGCTGGAAACGCTCCGCAACAATATCATCAAGCGTTACGGCAAGATCAAGGGAGGCAATGCTCTTTTGGCCGTTCAGCGGCGGGTGTCCGACGCGGCCCGTGCCCTCAACCCCGATGCGGGACGGAAGATCTTTTCTACGGTTTCGAATGCCTTTGGCGGACGGCTCACACGGATTCTCTCCGGTGCGGCACTGCTTCCCGAGCACGTCCATCGGGATATGGAGCGCTTCGGCTTTAAGGTGTATATCGGCTACGGTCTGACGGAAACATCCCCCGTGTGCCTGATGCATAACGATTTCTACCGCGCCCCCGACGATATCGGCTACCCCATCGTGGGGGGACAGGCGAAGATTGTGGATCCCGACGAGAACGGTGTGGGCGAACTCGCGTACCGAGGTGCCAACGTGATGCTTGGCTATTATAAGAATCCCGAGGAAACGGCGAAGGTTCTGCGGGACGGCTGGTTCCACACCGGCGATCTGGCGCGGATCAAGGAAAACGGTGCCTATCAGATTACCGGACGCAAAAAGAGCATGATCGTTACCCAGAACGGAAAGAAAATCTTCCCGGAGGAGTTGGAATTCTATCTGGCGCAGAGCGACGTGGTGGCGGAGTGCATGGTCTACGGCGAGGAGGGCGAGCACGACGTGATCGTTACCGCCGCCGTGTTCCCCAACTATCCCGTGATCGAGGAACGCCTGGCCGGGGAGGGAATTCACCCCGATGACGAACATTTCGACAGCCGCGTGCGGGAGATCATCACAAAGGCGGTGAAAGAGGTGAACGAAAAGCTTCCCTCCTTCCGCCGCATTATGAAGATCTGCATCCGCAAAACGGAGTTTGTGAAAACCACTACCCGCAAGATCAAGCGCACCGATGAAAACCGGGGCGAGTGACGCGGAGAACAGGCGATAGAATAATGTAGGGGCGTGCAGTGCACGTCCCTTTTTGTATGTCCGGCATATTGTCGGATATTGTACTGCGGGAATCCTTGTGATACAATGTAGATAATTTTTATTTTTGTTGAACCTTTTTGCGGCGAAAAGCAACATAGGATGTGAAACCGGTTTTAATAACTCGAAAGGAGGACGTATGGAGCAAAAAGTAGCTTTTGAAATGCTGCTGGACCAGCACCGCATCGTTGTGGAACGATACATCAATTTCCGCTTGCCCAGTCGCTTTGATGCGGATGATGTGATTCAGGAAACGTACTGCGCGGCGTACCTTGGTTATGAAAAATTGCGCAGAAAAGATTTGTTCAAACCGTGGATTTTGGCAATTGCAAAAAATCAATGCAATCTTTGGTTTCGCAAAAAATACGGCAGCGACGTGATTTCGTTGGATACAGTGCCGGATATGGCGGACAGCATTGTGCCGGACGACGATTCCGTATGGGATATATTGAGTCGTCTTCCCAGGGAATCCGCCCAACTGCTGCAACAGACCATCCAAGGGTATAAACAAATCGAAATAGCACAGCGGATGGGTATTCCCATCGGCACCGTAAAGAGCCGGCTGCATTATGCGAAAAAACAGTTTCGTTCTATATGTACCTCTGAGCAGATTTCCATGTTTGAGAAAGGAAGGAAAATTATGCCGAAAAAAGATTATACTTGCGGCTTCCCCGCGGAAATGCCGGCGCTTAGCATCAAGGAATCTGGCCGCCCATTCTCTGAAGTAAAATGTGCGGAGGAATCTTTTATTATCCCGATCATCGGAAACAAAAATTCCGAGGGCACATATCGGTATCCCACCAAAAAACTGGCACT
>JBGVJO010000262.1:0-3535 GCA_045129535.1 Eubacteriales bacterium | reverse complement strand
CGGAAGGAGGCATTGTATGGATCAAATAAAAATCGGAAGATTTATTGCCGAATGCAGAAAAAAGGCCAACTTAACACAAATGCAGCTGGCAGAAAAGCTGGGTATCACCGATAAAGCGGTATCCAAGTGGGAGCGGGGCGTGGCAATGCCCGACACTTCGATCATGCTTGAGCTCTGTGATATTCTTTGCATCAGTGTAAATGAACTGCTAAGTGGGGAGAAAATTGATATGGAACATAATAATCAAAAGAACGAGCAGCTTTTGCTGGATATGGCAAAAGAGTTGGAGCAAAAAAACAAAACGATCTGGTCATCTATGTGGGCGATTATGGGCGTAAGCATGACAGCCCTGCTTGCCGGTATCTTTATTGCTGCATTTTTGATTCCCGAAGGAGTGTGGCAGCTCGTCACCATTCTTGGCGTTTGCGCTGTGTTTTTGATTCCGTGCTTTTATGCAGTAAAGCTTGAGGTCAGCGTAGGTGCATATAAATGCCCGAATTGCGGTTGTGAGATCGTCCCTACCTACAAAGAGGCTATGATGGCAATGCACCGCGGCTTTACCCGTCATTTAATGTGTCCCAACTGCAATAAACGCACTTGGTGCAAGAAAGTATTGAAAAAGTAAATTCCCATGCGCCGATCCGAATAAAACGAACCCCGACGGATGATAATCTGTCGGGGATTTTTTCAGTTCTGTCTTTGTACGCTTTTGTATTCGTCGTAGAATTTGTAGTAGGGGCAGCCTCTCGTGTTGCGGGTCATAAAGGCCAGCATCTCATCCTCGTCCAGATCCACGCCGCACTCGTACGCATCGTCCACGTCGTTGTAATCGTACCACACGCAGGACTCGCAGTTCTGCTGGGCTTCCGTCTTCTTTTTCTTCATTGGGACAGCTTCCTTTCATTCAGCCACGCCTCGCGCAGTGTTTCGCCTTCATAAACCAGCTTCAGAGAGAAGAAGGGCTCCTCGGTTTGCAGAAGATCCAAAAAGATCTTATCCCCCTCCCACATAGGCAACTGCAGAAGATCGCTGATTCTGATCCATTCCAGCTCGCCTTCGTCGCAGTCCAGGATATCTCCCGTAAACTCGTTGGCGGTGAACAGATGCATATATTCCGCAACGGGGAACTGGTCGGATACGAAGGTGACGATGCCCCGATACCGAAGGGAGGTGAGGGTCAGCCCCGTTTCCTCCTTGGCTTCACGGATAACGCAGTCGTAAGGAGATTCAAAGGGCTCGAATTTTCCTCCGATACCGATCCATTTGTCGTGATTTTCGTCGTTTGTCTTTTTTGTGCGGTGGAGCATCAGATACGCCCCGTTCCGCTCTATGTAGCAAAGAGTGGTGTTCTTTCCTCGCAGTTCCATATTTCGATCCTTATTTGTGTTTCAAAATAGCCTCTCTTGCCTTGTGATCCGGCAGGAAACGGGCAACGAAGGCGTAAAAGTCCGGGGAGTGATTCTTATGACGGATGTGAGATAGCTCGTGGACGACCACGTAGTCGATGGCCTCCTCGGGGTAGGCCATCAGGCGATAGCTGTAGGCGATGCGGTTCTCCGGGGAGCAGCTGCCGAATCGCTTTTTCGCCCGGGTAATGCGTACGCCCGTGGGGGTGACACCCATAATCTTGGCCCAATATTCCGTTTTCTCGGGCAGGATTGCTTTCGCCCGGGTGATCAGCGACTGAATCTGCTCCTCATCGGAAAAGTGGGCTTCGTCAAACTCCGCCCGTCGGCGGATTTTTTCTCTGTGTTTCGCAATCCACTTTTCGTGGGACGCAATAAATTGCTCAATAAGCCGCAGTGGCATCCGACGGGGCGCACGGAGGATCAAATCTCCCTCGGGGGATAATTCCATAGCCAAGGTGCGCCGCTCGGAGCGGATCAGTTTATACGTTTCCGATGAGGGCGGGGATCAAGTCGTGGATGATGTGAGCCAGAGCGTGCTCATCACAGTGAACGATGATTCGGTCGGCGGCCTCCTTCACGGAGGGAATGGCGTTGGCCACGGCACAGCCGATGTCTGCCTCGCGGAGCATAGTCAGATCGTTTTCATAATCGCCGGCGGTAATGACGGTGTGCACCTGGGGCAGCATCTGCCGCAAAATCTTTACGCACTCGCCCTTGCCGCTGTTTTTGTGATGCATCTCCAACCCGACAGGCCAGCTTCGGTCGTAGGAGAAGCGGTCTCCGTACCGATTTATCAGATCTTTCATCAGGCGGAGGGCGTCCTCTTCCGTTTCGCAGATCAGTACCATCTTATAAGTCGGGCAGCCGTCCGCAAAAGATTCCAGGCTCTGTTTGGGCGGGAGAAACTCAATTTTCAGTGCATCCTCGCCTTTGAAGCAGCGCTGGATGGTCTGGACACCCGTTTGATTTGCCACGACGTGGCGGAGCACTTCTGTACACTCCTCCGCAGGCATAGTCTTTTCCCAAAGGGTATTGCCATCCCCGTCACACATCAGCGTGCCGTTGGTGGTTACGATGGGTGCGTTGGCACGGAAGGGAAAGCGGGTGAGATACTCCGGCATCCGCCCGGTAGCAAAGGTAAACAGACCGCCGTTTTCCTTGAAGTATTCGATGGCGTCGGCATTTTCCTTACTTACTTCGCCTGCCCGGGGGGTCAGTGTACCGTCGATGTCGGTGAGTATCAAAAATCCGTTGTAGTTCATGAAAGGTATCCTTACAAATTATTTTCGTTTGATGAATTGGGAGGAGCGCAGGGGAACGTCCGGCGCAAACCGTCGGTTCACTCTGTACTTGACGTATTCCATATCCACCTTGTTCAGCGTATTGCCGATCAGTGGAGCATCGGTCAACTCATTTTTCATGGTCGCCGTCATAAGGAGTATAAAATCGCTGCCCGGCCGCTCGTACTGATGCATGTGGGGGAATGCTCCCGTGTAGTACAACTTGATATAGCGGGTAAGCGGTGTTTCCTGAAAGGTGATTCGCAAGGAGAGGAGGGGGATTCCATCCTCATCCCGCACGAATTTGCCCAGGGTACGGACACGGTAAGGCTTGCCGCCCATGACCAGATCCGTATCGGCGGGATAGCCGAAGCCGATGCGCAGGTGATAACTTTCCTCCGCCTCCGAATAGGTCATATAGAATGCGTTGCCGCTCTTCATAAAGGAGAGGGACGTGAGGCCTGTGCCGTAGCTGTTCTGCACCGCCTGCCAGATGACGGGCATCAGGCAAAGGGAGGGCGCGTTTTCATCCTCGGAGGTAAACGTGACGCCGGAGAGCCGTTCACACTCTGCGGGGAGAGCGGGTGCGGCCGTGGTCGTGGCGATTTCCTTTTTGGTGAACAGTGAAAAGCGTTTTTTCGGAGCTGCGGGTGCTGGCTTGGGCGGCTGCTCCCTGATCGTGTGCAGTACCGCAGGCAGCCGATTCGCCTCGCCGGGTATGGGGGTGAGGCCTTCGGGGTTGGCGAAATATTTGTGCGCCAGGGTGAAATAGTTGCCGGTCTGAAACATTTCTGCGTTTCCACCGTTGGAGACCAGGAGGATGCCGCTGTCGCGGAATCCCAAAAC
>JBGVJO010000261.1:0-2587 GCA_045129535.1 Eubacteriales bacterium | reverse complement strand
AGGGCGTTATTACCATGGAGGACGATCCGATTTCCGTGGTCCGCGCCAAGCGCAACAGCTCCATGGCTATGGGCCTCCGTATGCTGAAGGACGAGGGCGATGCCTTTGTGTCCGCCGGCAATACAGGCGCGCTTCACGCCGGTTCTTCTCTGATTATCCGTCCCATCAAGGGCATCCATCGCCCTGCTATCGCTACCGTCCTGCCCCTCAGCCGTCCTGTTCTTCTTCTGGACAGCGGTGCCAATCCCAACGTAACACCGGAATACCTGGTGCAGTGGGCGGTGATGGGCTCCATCTATATGAAGAACATTTTCGGTATCCGTCAGCCCTCCGTTGGCCTGCTCAATAACGGTGCGGAGGAGCATAAGGGTACACCCGTGGTGGTTGAAGCTCACAAGCTGCTTAAGGCATCCGACGATATCTTTTTCGTTGGAAACGTGGAGGGCAATCAGGTTATGTCCTCCGTGTGTGACGTTTTGGTCACCGACGGATTTACCGGTAACATTACTCTCAAAATGCTGGAGGGTATGGGTAAATTCTTCATGAGCACCCTCAAGGGTATGTATAAGAAGAATTTCCTCACCCAGCTGTCCGCGGCTGCTGTGAAGGATCAGCTTATGGGATTGAAAAAGCAGTTTGACGCCTCCGAGCACGGCGGTGCCCCTCTGCTCGGCTTGTCCAAGCCGGTGATCAAAGCCCACGGCTCCTCGGATGCCCAGGCTATCTGCAATGCGGTTCGTCAGGCTGCCTCCTTCGTGAAGACCGGCGTTATTGCCGAAATCACCGAATACGTAGAAAACGAGATACCTGCCCCTGCGGCGAAAGGAGATATGCAATGAGATACGAGGATGGAAAGTATCCTCTTCCCCAGAATCTTCTGGAGAAAAAACTGGGATATACGTTCAAGGATCCGTCTCTTTTGCAGTCGGCCCTGTATCACTCCTCCTATGCCAATGAACTGAAGTCCAAGGGTGTCACCGTCCAGTGCAACGAGCGTCTGGAGTTTTTCGGTGACTCCGTACTGTCCCTGATCGTCAGCGATTATCTGTATTTCCGCTACGTTGCCAATCAGGAGGGCGATATGACCAAGATCCGCGCCGCCGTTGTCTGCGAGCGGGCACTGGCCAAATATGCCGCCAAAATCGGTTTGGGCAACTACCTTTATCTGGGCCACGGCGAGGATATCAACCACGGGCGGGAGCGTGCCTCCATCACCTCCGATGCCTTTGAAGCGGTTTTGGCCGCTATGTATATCGATTCCGGCAGTCTGGATACGGTACGGAATTTCCTTCTCCCCTTTGTGAAGGAGGAGATCGAGAGCATAAGAGAGAAGTCCTCCTTTATGGATTACAAAACCGCTTTGCAGCAGATCGTGCAGCAGGTGGAAGGGGAGATTCTGGAATACGTTCTCGTGGGTGAGAGCGGTCCGGATCACTGCAAAACCTTCGATATGGAAGCCCGCCTGAACAGCAACGTGATCGGACGGGGTTCGGCTCACTCCAAGCGGGAAGCAGAGCAGCTGGCCGCCAAGGAGGCGCTCGTTCTGTTCGGCCAAGGCGAGCGGAATTGAGCAAGGCAGAGCGAAAAGTATGAAAAAACACGCAAATATTCCATTATTTGTGGTACATATGGGGTGCCCGAATCAGTGCGTCTTCTGCAATCAGCGTCTGATCTCGGGCACGTCTTCTTTTTCGGCAGATAACGCCGAGGAGCAGATCGAGCGGGCTCTCACTACGCTTAGCGGCACCGGACGGCAGGCAGAGATTGCCTTCTTCGGCGGATCGTTTACGGGAATTGAGCGATCCCTTATGGTGGGGCTGCTGGATACAGCCCAAAAGTACGTGGAGCAAGGATATGTCAGCGGTATCCGTATGTCCACCCGTCCCGATTATATTGATGCGGATATCCTTGCGATTCTGTCCCGGTATACGGTTTCGTGCGTGGAGTTGGGAATACAGAGTATGTCGGATTCCGTCCTTCGTATCACCAAGCGGGGACATACCGCTGAGGATACACGCCGTGCCTGCCGTTTACTCACTGAAAGTGGAATTCCTTTTGCGGGACAAATGATGATCGGCTTACCGGGAGCATCCCCGGAGGACGAACTGCATTGCGCCCGGGAAATTGCCCGCATGGGCGCCGTGGCGTATCGAGTATATCCGACGCTCGTGTTCCGTTATACGGAGTTGGCGGAGATGTACGAGAGGGGAGAATATCATCCCTTGTCCGTGGAGGAAGCGGTGGACCGTATGAGCGCGGTGATGGGGATTATGGAGGAGAAGGGGCTTACTTGCCTGCGGGCGGGGCTTTGCGAATCCGACAATCTCCACGATCCGGCAGCCCTTTGTGCCGGTCCCAACCATCCCGCCATCGGCGAGTTGGCGAGGAGCGCTTTGATGCTTCGGAATATGGAGGCTTCCTGCGAGGAAAAAGTCAAAAACGGCGTTTGTCTAAAAGGATCTTTGGCCACGTTTACCGTTCCGGCGGGCAAAGCGTCTGCAGCCGCAGGGCATAAGAGGGAAAATATCCTGCATCTATGCACCAAATATGGCATAAAATCTGTAAAAATCATTGAAAAATCGGAACA
>JBGVJO010000260.1:0-3054 GCA_045129535.1 Eubacteriales bacterium | reverse complement strand
CGGATTTTACCGAGGCAACTCTTCTGGCATCCCGCTGCGCAAAAGCGGGGGATGCGGTACTTCTCTCCCCTGCCTGCGCCAGTTTTGATGCCTTTGCCAATTTTGAAAAACGGGGCGACCGCTTCTGCGAAATCGTTCGCTCCCTCAGTGAATAACACGGAAAGGAACCCCTATGCTTGCCAACAAACGAATGGACAAAGGAAGATCGGCGGTATCCTCCGTTACGCTGGACGCGCTGATTCCCGAGGATCACATCATCCGTAAAATTGACGCGGCCATCGATTGGGAGCGCCGCTGTGCACCCATGCGCGACTGCTACAACAGAGAAAGAGGCCGTCACGCCTTCGAGCCAGAGGTACTGCTTGCCATCGCCTTGTGGCGGCACGTCTACGGCGTGGATTCCCTCCGTGCCGCGGCGGCGGAAATGCAGACCAATCTGCCCTTCCGCTGGTTCATCGGGTGCCCCCTGGATCAGAGCGTACCCCATTTCTCCACCGTCAACGCCAATCTTCTCCACCGCATCCCCAAAGAGATCTTTGAGGCAGCCTTTGCGGGAGCCTTGTGCGATATTATCGATGCAGGCGTATTCCCGGCGGATGCTCTTTTGCACGAAAGCGCCTTCCTGCGCGCTGATGGAGAGCTGGGCAATCTTTCCTCCCGCTATTTCGTGGCGATGGATCAGTTGTCCTTTGCTACCGACCTCCCGGAGAGCGTCGAAGAAAATATCCCTGCCGCACAAGTCCAGCTGACACTGTAAATTCTCATATTCTTCAAGCCTCGGGCGTACTATTCCGTAGAAAATCATTTTCGGAGGATCGGTATGCTGTCGCAAAAACGGGGCGCTATGGGATACATAGCATTATTTCTAATTTTCTGTCTGATTTTCACCGCACTGATCGGGGGATTCGCCTGGCTTAGCACTTCCCTCTCGAGTAAAAGAGAAAAAGTACCTGCCGAAGATGCATCCGCCGCCGCCCGCCCCATCATCGTCATTGATGCGGGACACGGTGGCGAGGACGGAGGCGCATCCGGCGAGGACGGAACGAAGGAAAAGGATCTGAATCTCCTGGTGGCGCAGGCGCTGTCAGATATTCTCACGGCCGTGGGATACGACGTGCGCATGACACGGACGAACGACTGTCTTTTGTACGATCTGTACGGGGATCTGACGGACTATACAGGCCACAAAAAGACTTACGATCTGCGCAACCGCCTGCGCTTCACCAAGGAGGCGGGGGCCGATCTGCTGATCAGCATTCATATGAACAAATTCCCCCAGCCCCAGTACAGCGGGCTGCAGGTGTATTACTCCACGGGTGCGCCCGAGAGCCGCACGGTGGCCGGAGTGATACGAAACTACACAAGGCAATATCTCCAGCCGCAAAACGAGCGGGAAACCAAAGCGGCCACCTCCTCCATCTATCTTCTGCACCGGTGCGATATCCCAGCGGTGATGGTGGAGTGCGGATTCCTCTCAAATGAGGAAGAGCTCTCCCGTCTGAAAGACGAAACCTATCGCCGTCAGCTGGCCCTTGTGATCGCCTGCGCCGCGGCAGAGTCCCTCAGTGGAGTCAAACAGTAAAACAAAGGATGAACAAACATGAAAGCACCAAAAAAGATATTTGTCTGCTCCGAATGTGATGCACAGACGCCCAAATGGCTGGGACGCTGTCCCGAATGCGGCGCCTGGAATTCTCTCGTGGAGGAAACCTACGCCGCGCCGACCGCCGCTGCGGCGAGCCATACCCTTACCCGGGTGGCAGAGCACGCCGCACCTCTGACGGATACAGAGGATGCGGACTGCATTCGCACCGTCACCGGCATCGGTGAACTCGATCGGGTACTGGGCGGCGGTCTGGTGGACGGATCGGTGGTGCTTCTGGCCGGCGAGCCCGGCATCGGTAAATCCACATTGCTTATGCAGCTGTGCGGCGCCTTGGGTACGGACGGAAAGATTTTGTACGTATCCGGTGAGGAATCCCGCCCTCAGTTGAAGATCCGCGCCAAGCGGCTGGGCACCTCCGGTGAGGGGATCCTGCTCTTGACGGAAACGGATCTGGACACGATCCTGACGGAGTATGAGCGGGTGAAGCCGGACATTCTTATCGTGGATTCCATTCAGACCATCTACTCCCAAAGAGCCAATTCCGCCCCGGGCAGTATCACCCAGGTACGGGAATGCGCCGCCGCGCTGATGCAGCGGGCAAAGGCAGACGGCGTTTCCGTGATCATCGTGGGGCACGTGAACAAAGAGGGCGGCATTGCCGGCCCCAAGGTGCTGGAGCATATGGTAGACGCGGTGCTGTATTTCGAGGGCGACCGAAGCCAATCCTACCGCATCATCCGGGCGGCAAAGAACCGTTACGGCTCCACCAACGAAATCGGCGTATTTGAGATGTGCGACAGCGGGCTGAGAGAGGTGGAAAACCCCTCCGCCATGCTTCTCTCCGAGCGGCCCACCAACGTGTCGGGCAGCTGTGCCGTATGCATTCTGGAGGGCACGCGCCCCATCATTGCGGAGATCCAGGCGCTGGTCACACCGACCACGGCGCAAAATCCCCGCCGCACGGCCAACGGCATTGATTACAACCGTATGTTTCTTTTGCTGGCCGTTTTGGAAAAACGACTGGGACTTCGCTTCTCCTCCTGCGACGTGTATCTGAACGTCATCGGCGGATTGCGTATTGACGATCCCGGTGCGGACGCTGCGGTAGCGCTGGCACTGATCTCCAGCATGCGGGACATCGTGATTCCGCCGGATCTGATCGCCATGGGCGAGATCGGCCTGGCGGGCGAATTCCGCACCATCTCCGCAGCGGATCAGCGGGCAGCCGAGGCAGCACGGCTGGGCTTTACGAAGATCGCTCTGCCCAAACGGTGCATCGACACAAAGACGGCACGCGGTATGGATCTTATCCCCCTGGGCGGCATCTACGACGCGCTGACCTTGCTTTCAAAGAAAGAAAACTAAAGCGTACTCTGAAAACAAGCAGATTGTCATCAGCTATTTGGCTACGGACAAACAACATAAAATATGTTGCCGCAGAGAGTGAT
>JBGVJO010000259.1:0-2909 GCA_045129535.1 Eubacteriales bacterium | reverse complement strand
TGAAGCAGGCCAATGGTATCACGACGCGCTTCACTATTGCCTGGAAAACGGTCTTATGCAGGGCATGGGCGACGGCCTGTTCAATCCGAGCGGCGCGGCCTCCCGTGCGATGATCGTTACGATTCTCTGGCGTATTGAGGGATGTCCCGTTGTCAACTACGCTATGGATTTCGAGGACGTTGCGGCAGAGCAGTGGTATACCGAGGCTATCCGCTGGGCGGCAAGCGAGAATATCGTTGAGGGCTACGGCGACGGCCGGTTTGGCACTGACGATGCAATTACCCGCGAACAGCTGGCAACGATCCTTTACCGCTACGAGCAGTATAAGGGTGGCGGATTCAATGGACTGTGGATGTACCGTATGGATTACGTGGATCTCGCGGACGTGTCCGACTGGGCATATGAAGCTATATGCTGGATGAATATGAACGGCATCGTAGAGGGAAGACCCGGCAAGATTCTCGATCCCAAGGGCACGGCTTCACGCGTGGAAGCTGCGGCTATGATTCAGAGATACTGTGAATTAACAAAATAATAAGATGCATTGAAAAGAGTGCCGGCAAGTATGTATTGTCGGCACTCTTTTATTGGACGAGGTGAAACTGACCGTATCCTTCTGTCCGCCCCAAAACAAAAAGAGCCCTTAGGCTCTTTTTTGTTTTCCGTGTTTGTGAATCTGTGTCAATGATATCCGGATATATTGAAGCGGGTTACCAATCCCTCTCCGGCAAGCTGTATGAAACTGACTCCGGTCAGATCTATATACTTGCCGAAATCGCCTTCCTCGGTTCTCATCAGCTCACCCTTCGCATTAAACAACCGCACCGTTACACCGGGATTTACTTCAAGCACCAGCTTATCGATTGTTTTATTTTTGTACTCCGTGAGGTACTGGATGCCGGCGTCGAGACCGATATAAAGATCCCGGTAATGAGCGCCGTTGAAGTCGAAAATATGCGGGCTGTATTTTGGGCCTTGATAATAGAAGTTCGGAAGCAGATTGAATTGAGATATGGTCCGCATATCGGGGCGGCTGTCGTGTTTGGTCGGTTCCTTGAACAGATCCTCGTTCTGTTTCAGCCACGCGTAAAAATCATCGAATACGCTCTCGCCATAGGTCATGTAAAATGCTTCGAGTATTTTTTCCTTTGGCAAATTGTTGCCGTACGGATCGTTCACATACTTCGGATATGCTTCCTCCAATTTGTAAATCCAATCGGTGTAGTTGCCGTACGTCTGATCCAGATACCACATCAGGCGGAATCCGATCGTGTAGTTGGCATTTACGCTACCCTCAAGAATGTTGTCGATCCAATACTCCATCGAATGGGAATACAGTTCATTGTAATCTGTGATTTCCATATTAACGATGGACTGGGTGGTGGTGCTGACGGTATCTATCCGGTTCGGGTAATGCTTTTGCATATATACCTTTGTTTTATAGACGGTGTACTCGGTGATTCCTTCCATGGCCCACTGGCAGTAATGCCAGGCGGATTGTCTATACTGAAGCGTATGGGTACACTCATGGATAAGCGTGGAAAGATCGAGGAGATCTCCCGAGCTGATTACTGCACGATCGATATTCGCATGTGCGGCACCGTATTCGCACTCCGTGCTGTTATCTTTTTGAACTTCTACAAGGAGCAGACCGTCCGCGTAATGGGGGTTCCCCTCAAACTTCATGCCGGACACCTTTTCCATAATATCCGTCAAAATGTCCAGTGTTTCGACAAGATTATCGGGAACGTATACGTTGGCATCGATTCTCAATTCGAGATGCTTGGTTTTTATGGTGGTAGGTTCTTTGGTAACCGTGCCGCCGGCAAAGGGGATCTTTACAGGCTCTATTTTGGGAATAACCGTCTGTGCAATCAGTATTTCGCCGCACACGGAACAGTGACTGCCCTCGGTAAGGCCTGTCGCAGTATTGGTCGCTTCCACTGCTCTATCCACCACCGGCGTGTGTCCGGTGGACGGGATGGGAGCTTGCGCTGTCAGTATCTCACCGCAAACGGAACAATGAGAGCCGTCCGTAAGACCGGTGGACGTACAGGTGGAGGCATAGCCTTCGTCTGTGACGGCGGTGTGCTTTGCTTTTGCCAGGACCACCTGCGGAGTGATAATCTCACCGCAAACGGAACAGTGAGATCCGTCCGTAAGACCGGTAGACGTACAGGTGGGAGCCGCTCCTTCGTCTGTGACGGCGGTGTGCTTTGCTTTTGCCAGGATCACTTGTGGAGTGATTACCTCACCGCAAACGGAGCAGTGAGATCCGTCCGTAAGTCCGGTGGACGTACAGGTGGGGGCATAGCCTTCATCCACTGCTACGGTGTGTTCGTGTGCGGGGGGATTTTCGTTGTCGGATACGGTGCTGTCGACGACGTCGCTGTCCGAGGTATCGATCGGCGGAGCATCTGTAATCCGGCAAGCGGTACAGGCGAACAGGAGACATAGAACGGTGATGCAAAACAGTGTTTTTTTCATATACGAACTCTCCCAACGGATAGTATGGCTCACGCCCCATCGGACGGTAGCGTCATTCCGTAAATATATTCTATAAAAACTTTACCATAGTTTGATTTTTGTGTCAATACGTTTTTATGGCGCAGAATTCCAAAATAATAAATAGGAAAAAAGAGCCTGTTTTACAGGCTCTTTTTCATTGTGGGAGTCGCATTTTGGAACACTGCCGTTTCCCTTGACAGTATTCGGGAAAAAGTGTACAATTGTAATATATTTCCTTTGTGGTTTCTGTCGCTTGGGGGGTGATTTTTTGAAAAGAGTATGGCCGGTTTTGCTGTTGTGCCTGACGGTGTCCTGCCTGCTTGGCGGATGCTTTTACGAAGCAGATGTCCCGGTGGATAAGGTGCCGGACGTTACGGAGGCATCGGACAGCGTGACCGAAG
>JBGVJO010000258.1:0-2959 GCA_045129535.1 Eubacteriales bacterium | reverse complement strand
AATATGCTCCTCATGTTGTTGACGTTGTACTTCCTAATACTGTCAGTGGCATAGACAGCGAAGCGTTTGCCGGATGTGCAATCAAAGAAATCATCATCCCTAAAAGTGTAACCGGTATGGGAAGTCGCGTGTTTATGAATTGCAAAGAACTGATGAGTGTCACTTTTGAAAATGCCAATACCGTACTCGACAATGATTGCTTTAAGGGATGCCATAAGGATTTGACCATTAAAGCTCCCGCCGGAGGCACTGTTCAAGAATACGCTAAGCGACGTGTGCATTACCAGCTCCATCCTCTCAAATATCTCAATGGGTGAATCCATTTCCGCGGCTCCCATTCCAAAAGTAATAAAGTCTCTCTTTCCATTTTCTTCATCCTCAGCGATATACACGTCGGTATGTACGAATTTGCTTTCCATATCGTGGGCGATGTATCCGCCCCCCTCATATCTTTCAGCAATAAACTCCACGATTTTTTCCATCTGTTCGGGTGTGTAATAAGCAAAAGGTTCCATTTTATTTCTCGCTTTCTATACTGTTTTCATCAAATTCCTCAATCGGGCTGCGGACACACCGGGGAATCAGCCAATCCAACAGCCGATCCAGACAGTTGCAGCACAAATGCAGTTTTATGCGGCACAAATCGTAGCGGGAACCGTAGCCGATGAATTCATCCAGCGTGAAATCCTGCACCGCATCCCAGAACCCAAAAGCCTTCCCGCACAGGGAGCAAACGGTGGGCGGCGGCCCCTGCACCGCCCTGCACTCTTTCTCCTCCATTACAGCGCTACCTCGGTAATCACACAGTCTTCACGGATTCTGCGAATATCAGAGGCCAGAAGTGTTTTCTTCTCCATCAGCGCATCCGCCGTCTTTTCAAGAAATTCTCTGTTCTTCAAAAGAATATCCCTTGCTTTGAACATATACCGTTCCAACTCCGCCTGAGTCACCGCTTCTGAGCGGGAATTCATGCTTTCAGATGTGTCAGGAAAGCGGTGCATAGCCACATCGATCATACCGAACCCCTGTGTTCCGCTTAACGCCAAGCCCTCCCGAATCAACGTGTATGCTCTCTCAATATCCGCTCCGCAGCCGCTGGCGCAAGCCTCCGAATAATAGAGTTCCACCGCCGCCTTTCCCGCCAAAGAGACAACGACATGCTGCGGCCGGCGCGGAAGGGACCGACACCGACGGACAAATCCGTCGACACAGTTACTGTTCGGACGGATGGAGGCTACTCCAACACTGCCCGGATCAAACACTTCACTGGCCACCAGGTGGCCCGCCTCATGCAGTGCTGTCTGGCGGATTTTATCCTCAGACATCTGTGCACAATTCCCTTCCATACCGTACTGATTCTTAAGAACGATTTCCATAATATCCTCCATGGCAATTCTGGGCTTCCGCGCAAAGGCAGCCTGTATAGCCGCTTCGTTCAACACCGATTCCAGTTCCGCACAGGAATGGTACGAGATCATTTTGCTCAGATCGTCCATATCCACATCCTCGCTGATCTTCTTATCTTTCAGATAATACTCGATGATCTTGCGGGCATCCTCCTCTTCCGGGGCCTTCACCTCCACAACTTTGTCAAATCGACCGGACCGGAACAAGGACGCGGGCAGTTTTACCATTTTATTGACTGTAGCCAGAACGAACACGTCCGTTTCTTTGACACCATCAATGGCGGCCTGTACCGCAACGTATTCCTCCGCATCACGGTGATTGCTGTCTTCATTTGCAAATTTATCCATGTCGTCAAGGAATACAATAGCCGGTGCAGAATCCGCTGCACGGTGGAACGTTTCGGTGATATCGTTCATAAAATCATTCCCCGCTTTGGTACGGCGCAAAGTGAATACAGGCAATCCGCTTTCCTCAATCAAGCAGTTGGCCAACAGTGTCTTTCCCAGCCCGGGCGCACCGTGCAGCAAAAGGCCCCGGGGCATCTTGGCTCCCAGACTCTCGTAGATCTCTTTGTTGTGGATCTGGTCCACGACCTGCATCAACTCACGCTTAATATCCTCGTATCCGATTACCTTCTCAAATGCTTTCATATCGTTTCTCCTTTATATGTATATAATTATTTACTGTTTGGTTTCTACTGTCTGTACAAAGGGACGGGACAGCTTTTCTGCGGGATATGCATCCCCTACAGCAAGAAACACCTGCCGTCCCAAACTGCTCAGGCGTATGAGATAAGACCGTACGTCCACCGACTCGTCCAATCGGTCAAACACACCGAAGATGAACAACGGACGGTAGTCGCCGCGGCTCGTATGCTCCGCTGACCGGGTAATGAACCGATCCAGCAGATACAATGCATACTCGCTTTCCGCCATTCCCTCATTTTGTCCATCGGGAAAAGACAGAATATTTTCTGTGTCAGCCCCGTTGAGCTGCAAGCATTTCTGATACCGCTCCGTATCCTCCACCGAAAATCCCCGACCGCCCCGAGAAAAATTCACCGCCACCCGGTGGGGCTCCGTTTTGCTGTAAATAAAGCACACGCCATAATCCTTTCCATCCATCTCTACATCTCCGTGAAGAATAAACAGCGGGCTGTCCGACTGCTCCACCAAAGCAACAGAATCCGCACATCCGATCATCACACCGAGCAGGCGAAGATGCAATTCCGCATTCTTTCCCTTCATAACACAGATAGATTTTTCGGGATTAAATTCGTAATCCCCATTGACGTTCACGCTGAAATTTCTGATTTTCATACTATACTCCTTTATATATCGTTTCAATTTTTTGCATAGGTAGTTGGCGGCATAGGATCATGCCGCAAAAAGGTGGGTTCGGTTGTCAAAGAACATAGAAACATAATATTGGGCCCATAGTATAGCACACGTTTTTAGAAAGTTGAAATTAAAATGGGAAAGCGCGAAATCAACACAAAATGGGCGTTTGCGTTGAGTAATGATAGTATACATGGTTCATTAGCACAAAAATG
>JBGVJO010000257.1:0-4005 GCA_045129535.1 Eubacteriales bacterium | reverse complement strand
TCGCCAAGATCCTCGGCGTTCACGTCGCTGACGTAGTTGGGAGCGTCCATTTCCTCTTCGGTCAGCGAAGACAGCTCGATCTCCTGACCCTCCTCGTCCATCACGCGCACGTCAAGGCAGAGAGCCTGCAGCTCCTTAACCAGAACCTTGAACGCTTCGGGCACGCCGGGCGTCGGGATGTTCTGACCCTTGACGATGGCCTCGTAGGTCTTCACACGGCCGGTGATATCGTCACTCTTAACCGTGAGGATTTCCTGCAGGGTGTAAGCGGCGCCGTATGCTTCCAGTGCCCAAACTTCCATCTCAGCGAAACGCTGGCCGCCGAACTGAGCTTTACCGCCCAGAGGCTGCTGAGTAACGAGAGAGTAGGGACCGGTGGAGCGGGCGTGAATCTTATCATCAACCAGGTGATGCAGCTTGAGGTAATACATGATACCAACGGTAACGGGGTTATCGAAGGGTTCACCGGTACGGCCGTCGTACAGAACGGTCTTACCGTCCACGATCATGGTCTTCTCCTCGCCGGTAACGGGATCCACCTCGGTGTACGTATCCTTACCCTGGGTGTTTTCGCCGGGGAGAACCTGACGGGCCATGCCTGCCATACGCATGCATTCCGTGATATCCTTCTCGTTTGCACCGTCGAATACGGGGGTCATGATCTTCCAGCCCAGCTTGCGTGCGGCAATACCGAGATGTACTTCCAGCACCTGACCGATGTTCATTCGGGAAGGAACGCCCAGCGGGTTCAGAACGATATCCAGAGGAGTACCGTCGGGCAGGAAGGGCATATCCTCGGGGGGCAGAATGCGGGAAACGACACCCTTGTTACCGTGACGGCCCGCCATCTTATCGCCCACGGAGATCTTTCTCTTCTGTGCGATGTATACGCGGACTACCTGATTTACTCCCGGCGGGAGATCATCGGAGTTGTCACGGGAGAATACCTTTACGTCGATTACGATACCGGACTCACCGTGGGGCAGACGGAGAGAGGTGTCACGCACCTCGCGTGCCTTCTCGCCGAAGATGGCGCGAAGCAGTCTTTCCTCAGCGGTCAGTTCGGTTTCGCCCTTGGGGGTAACCTTACCGACGAGAATATCGCCGGGGCGAACCTCGGTACCCTTCTTAATGATACCGTCGGCGTTCAGATCCTTCAGCGCGTCCTCGCCAACGTTGGGGATTTCGCGGGTGATCTCTTCCGGTCCGAGCTTGGTGTCGCGGGCTTCGTGGGTATATTCTTCAATATGAATAGAAGTGTAAACGTCATCGCGTACCAGGCGCTCGTTCAGAAGAACGGCGTCCTCGTAGTTGTAACCTTCCCAGGTCATGAAGCCGATCAGCGCGTTCTTACCGAGGGCGATTTCGCCGTGATCGGTTGCGGGACCGTCGGCAATAACCTGTCCCTTTTCCACACGCTCGCCGGCATCCACGATGGGATGCTGATTCATACACATACCCTGGTTGCTGCGCTTGAACTTCAGGAGGTGATATACTTCCTTCCGTCCGTCGTCGTAGCGGAGGGTGATCTCATCAGCGGAAACGGCCTCAACGTAGCCGGCCTCCTTGGCAAGAACCACAACGCCGGAGTCGACAGCGGCCTTGTGCTCCATACCGGTACCGACGATGGGGGAGTCGGTGGTGAGAAGCGGCACAGCCTGCTTCTGCATGTTGGAACCCATCAGTGCACGGGAGTTATCGTCGTTCTCCAGAAACGGGATGTGTGCGGTAGCAACGGAAACCACCATCTTGGGAGAAACGTCCATAAAGTCCACGCGATCGTTCTCGATCTCGATGATCTCGGCCTTGTCGCGGGCGGTAACCTTGCGGTTCACGAAGCGGTTGTTCTCATCCAGGGGTTCGTTTGCCTGTGCTACGATATACTTATCTTCCACGTCCGCGGTCATGTAAACAACTTCGTTGGTTACCACACCGGTCTCGCGGTCAACGCGGCGGTAGGGAGCCTCAATGAAGCCGTACTTGTTGATGCGGGCGTAGGTTGCCAGATAGGAGATCAGACCGATGTTGGGACCTTCAGGCGTCTCGATAGGACACATACGGCCGTAGTAGGTGTAGTGTACGTCACGAACGTCGAAGGAGGCACGGTCACGGGACAGACCGCCGGGACCCAGAGCGGACAGACGGCGCTTATGGGTCAATTCAGCCAGGGGGTTGGACTGATCCATGAACTGGGACAGCGGGGAGGAACCGAAGAACTCACGGATAGCGGTGACTACGGGACGGATGTTGATCAGCGTCTGAGGAGTCAGCGTTTCGTTGTCCTGAACGGTCATACGCTCCTTAACGATCTTGTCCATACGGGACAGACCAATGCGGAACTGATTCTGGAGCAATTCGCCTACGCAGCGCAGACGGCGGTTGCCCAGGTGGTCGATATCGTCAGTGGTGCCGATGTCGTGGGACAGGCACAGCAGATAGTTAATGGAAGCGAGGATGTCGTCCTCGGTGATGTGCTTGGGAACCAGCTCGGTCATGCGGCGCACAACCTGTGCCTTCACTTCCTCAACGTCATCGCCGGCTGCTTCCATGATCTCGAGCAGTACGGAGGTGCGTACCTTTTCCTCGATGCCGCAGTCGGTGAGATCGTAGCCCAGCAGATAAGCGGGCTCGATGGTGTTGTTGCCGAACACCTTTACCTCGGTGCCGTTATCCAGCTTCAGGTATGCTTCGTTGATGCCTGCGTGCTCGATGGCCAGTGCGTCCTCTACGGAGAGCAGAGCGCCTGCCTCGAAGAGGATCTCGCCGGTCAGGGGGCTGACAGCGGGGCGGGACAGGGTATGTCCGGCAATACGGGAGTGGATCGCCAGCTTCTTGTCGTACTTGTAGCGTCCAACGGGAGCCAAGTCATAACGCTTGGGATCGAAGAACAGATTGTGGATCAGAAGCTCAGCGCTTTCAACGATGGCGGGCTCACCGGGACGGAGCTTCTTGTAGATCTCCTTCAGAGCCTCATCGCGAACGGAGGTCTTGTTTTCCAGTGCCAGGTTGTCGCACTCATCCTTCTCGAGAGTAGCAACAAGCTTCGGCTCGTCGCCGAATACGGCACGGATCTCGTCAGCGGACTGGATACCCAGTGCGCGGATCAGCATAGTGATGGGGAGCTTGCGGTTCTTGTCGATGCGTACGTAGAATACGTCGCTGGAATCCGTTTCGTACTCCAACCAGGCGCCGCGATAGGGAATTACCGTGGCGGTGAACATGCGCTTACCGGTCTTGTCGATCTGCTGATCGTAGTAGATGCCGGGGGAACGCACGATCTGGGATACAACGACACGCTCTGCGCCGTTGATGATGAAGGTGCCGCTTTCGGTCATGAGCGGGAAATCGCCCATGAAGATCTCGGACTGCTTGACCTCACCGGTCAGCTTGTTGGAGAGGCGGACTTCCACCTTGAGGGGAGCGGCGTAGTTTACGTCGCGCTCTTTGCACTCCTCAACGGGATACTTGGGCTTGGAATCGAGAGAATAAGACACAAAATCGATGAAGAGGTTTCCGGAATAATCCGTGATGGGGGATACATCCCGCAGCACTTCCATCAAACCTTCCTCGAGGAACCACTGATAGGAGTTCTTCTGAACTTCAATCAGATTGGGCATCTCAAGGATTTCGTCGATTTTGGAAAAGCTCATTCTGACGTTCTTGCCGACTTTCTGGGGCTTTACCATTCCAATATCACTCCGTTCTGTTGATACCCGATTTTTGCCCTCCGCACAGCGGAAAGGGAACAAAAAACAGGCAAATGACATAAATAATATAGAAATAAACAATTCTAATGCAGTTTATTATTTTATCACCATTCCATGTCGAAGTCAACAAAAAAAGTGGAAATCAATAGGGAATTTATCTAATTTACAAAATAAACCATAAATATTTACAAAATATTTAAATGTAAACATTCTGTAAATTCAATCAAAAAACAGGCGATTTCCTTGCGTTTGGACACAAAAACGGGGATATTTGCATTTCCTCTTGCAAATATCCGCC
>JBGVJO010000256.1:0-8933 GCA_045129535.1 Eubacteriales bacterium | reverse complement strand
GTTTTGCACTCCGATGCCCGTTACGAGGGGCTGATCAACCGTTTGAAAGCAGTAGCAAAGAAACCTTGACTTGTGTTTACCTACCCCAAAACAGGACACTGCGGTGTCCTGTTTTTGTTTTGGACATATACTGTATCGAAGCCGGACTTCGGATCACAAAAAAATAAGGATGTGTAAAAAGGAAAGAACCGCTGCCAAAAGCAGCGGTTCTTTTTTGGCACACGGACAAAGAGGGGGCGCATATACTGATAACGATACTTTACGGAGGTGATGTGTATGAACAACCAACCCACGTCCGCCGGCGGATTTCTGCGGGTGATCGTTCGCACCGCCGGTGGCGCTCTCCCGGTGGAGGGCGCATCGGTGGATATTTACGGAAGCGATCCCGGAAATGGGAACACGGGACTGCTCTATTCCCTGGAAACGGGAATCGACGGGCTGACGTCCCTGGTGGAATTGCCCGCACCGCCCCGGGCGGAGTCTCTGACGCCTGGCACGCCCACGCCCTTTGCACGCTACAACGTGGAGATCCGCAAGGATGGGTACAACCGGGTCACCAATCTGGGCGTGCCCGTGTTTGACGGCATCGTTTCCACCCAGCCGGTACTTCTCTTACCCACGGTGTTGGGAGATGAAACGGGGGAGGACATCGTGGAATCCCCGGAAACGGGCAATGCTTTGTACGGAGGAGGTCGGAATGAATAATCTGAACTTACCGGTGATCCCCGAAACGATCACCGTCCATCTCGGCCCCGCCGGTTCGGCGGCACGGAACGTGACGGTGCCTTTTGCGGATTACATCAAGAACGTGGCGTCCAGCGAGATCTATCCCACCTGGCCGGAAACGGCCATCCGGGCCAACGTGCTGGCGCAGATTTCCTTTGCCCTCAACCGTGTCTACACGGAGTATTACCGCACACGGGGTTACGATTTCGATATCACCAATTCCACCGCGTCGGATCAGTCCTTCGTGTACGGGCGGGATATTTTTGACAACGTGTCCCGGATCGTGGACGATATTTTCAACGATTACATACGTCGGCAGGGGAGCGTGGCGCCTCTGTTTGCCCAGTATTGCGACGGGATCGAGGTGTCCTGCGAGGGGCTTTCCCAATGGGGCAGTGTGGATCTGGCGGAGCAGGGCTTCGCGCCTTACCGGATTTTGCAGAATTATTACGGAGATAATATCGAATTGGTGCGGGATGCGCCCATCGCGGGGGTTACGGAAAGCTATCCCGGCATCGCCCTGCGGCCGGGGACCAGCGGCAACGAGGTTCGCCGTATCCAGGTGCGGCTGAACCGTATCTCCCGCAATTATCCCTCCATTCCCAAGATTCCGGAAGCAAACGGCATCTACGGCCCCGATACGGAAGCGGCGGTACGGGAGTTTCAGCGGATCTTTTCTCTGACGGAGGACGGCATCGTCGGCCGTTCCACCTGGTACGCCATCGAGCGGATCTACAACGGGGTGAAGCAGCTGTCCGAGCTCAACGCGGAGGGGCTGACGCCGGACGACGTGCGTGACGTGCTTCCGCGGATATTGCAGGAGGGAGATACGGGGGTGGACGTGCGGGAGCTCCAGTATCTGCTGGCTTTTGTGGGATATTTCACCCAAAGTTTGCCCGTTGTGGACGTGGACGGGGTGTTCGGCCCTGCCACGAGAGCAGCCGTGGAGCAGTTCCAGCGGCAGGAGGGGCTGGAGCCCGGCGGCATCGTGGATACCGTAACCTGGAATCGGCTGTACAATACCTACCGCTCCCAGTACGAATCTCTTCCGGAGAATTATTTCTCCGGGGCAACGGCCCCCTATCCGGGCACGCCACTCAGCCGGGGCAGTCGGGGTATGGAGGTAATGCGGATACAGGAATATCTGAATTACATATCCAACACCTACACGGCCATTCCCAAAATAGACGTGGACGGGGTGTTCGGTCCCGGTACGGCCAATGCGGTGCGGGCGTATCAGACTTTGTTCGGGATCGAGCCCTCGGGCATCGTGGGGGCGGCCACGTGGGAATCCGTGACGGAAACTTATCGGGAGCTGGTTCAGGGAAATCAGGCATCGGGCACACAATTCGGAGGTGATATGGCATGACGGGCGGATACTACGACAGCACGGATCGGGAGATGCGTACCCGCATTCTTCAGCGGATGCTGCGGGCGTTGGCGGAATCGGATGTGCGGGAAAGCGGTCAATACGACGAAGCCACGAGAGAGGCGGTGCGACGGTTTCAGCGAATGCGTGGATATCCGGCCACGGGCATAGCCGATCGCCGCACCTGGGAGGAGATGAGCCGCCTTTATCGGGAAAGGGAGGCGGACGCGATGATCGAGGGAATCCGCCCCTTTGTGGGACGGGAGCGGCGGATCTATCCTCGGGAGCGAAGCGATCTGGTGATGATTCTGCAGTTGATTCTGAATGAATTGCGCATCCGTTACGACGGATTTGGGCCGATCCCCCTCTCCGGGATTTACGATGAGCTGACGGAGGAGGCGGTGCGGGAATTCCAGAGAATCAATCTCCTGCCCACGGATGGCATCACCGATGTCCGCACGTGGAACCGTATGGCGCGGCAGTACAACGACGTGCTCACGGATCGCCGTCAATGATTCCTTCCGTTCCGTGCTGTATGAACGGGCGGGAACAGGGCGACAATAACCGTAATACAGCGAGTTGCATTCGGAGGAATTATGGTGAATCATTTTACGCAGAAGGCGCAGAACGCCTTGAATCGGTCGCTCCAGTGCGCCCGGGAGATGGGGCATACCTATGTGGGAACGGAGCATCTGCTGCTGGGGCTGATTGCCGAGGGGGACAGCATCGCATCCCGCGTGCTGGAAAGTCGGGGTATCCGTTACGACCGCACCCGACAGATGATCCGTGAGCGGTCCGGCTTCGGGGAGGTGAGCCGCGTGAGCTCTGCCGATATGACGCCCCGGCTGAAGAAGGTAATCGAGAATTCCGCCCACGAATCGGGGCGGGAGGGGCACGGATTCATCGGCACGGAGCACCTGCTTATGGCACTGATGGGAGAGGGCGAGTGCGAAGCGGTGAAGCTGATCACCGATCAGGGCGTATCCCACACGGAAATCCGGCTGGACGTGGCGGCCTATTTCGGGTCGGGGGAGAATCCGCTGGGCCGATCGGTGAAGGCCGCCTCCCGGGATACGGGGAAGGATTTCCTGAAGGATTGTCCCAACCTTACCGCCTACGGGCGGGATCTGTGTGCGGCGGTGCGGGCAGGGCGTGTGGATCCCGTCATCGGACGGGAGAGCGAAACGGAGCGGGTGATCCGCATTCTTTCCCGCCGTCAGAAGAACAATCCCTGTCTCATCGGTGAACCCGGCGTGGGAAAAACGGCCGTGGTGGAGGGGATCGCCCGTCGGATCGTGGAGGGCAGTGTGCCCGAGGGTTTGCGGGGGAAGATCCTTCTTATGCTGGACATTTCCTCCATGATCGCCGGGGCGAAATATCGGGGTGAGTTTGAGGAGCGGATGAAGGGGGCCATCGCGGAGGCGGCGAAAAACAATAGGGTAATCTTGTTCATCGATGAGATCCATACCATCATCGGCGCCGGCGGTGCGGAGGGGGCTATGGATGCGGCCAACATTCTGAAGCCTGCCCTGGCCCGCGGGGAGATGCAGGTGATCGGCGCTACCACCGTGGAGGAGTATCGAAAGCACATCGAGCGGGATGCGGCGCTGGAACGTCGGTTTCAATCGGTGACGGTGGGGGAGCCTTCCCGTGAGGAGGCGGTGGCCATTTTGCGGGGGCTGAGGGATCGCTACGAGGCCCATCATCGCCTGCGGATCACGGATGAGGCCATTGATGCGGCGGTAAAGCTGTCCATGCGGTATATAAACGATCGGTATTTGCCCGATAAGGCCATTGATCTCATCGATGAGGCGGCGGCGAAAAAGCGGCTGGCCGCCCATATGCCTTCCGCCGACGTGCGGGCCATTGAAGACAAACTGAAGGCAGTGACGGCAGAGAAGGAGGAGGCCATTCTGGCGGAGGACTTTGAGACGGCCGCCTCCCTGCGGGATCGGGAGAAGGATCTGCAGTTGGAATACGACACCCAACGTATGGAGGGCAAACCCGTTTTGAAGAATCCCATGGAGATCACGGAGGAGGACGTGGCGGAGATCGTCACTGCCTGGACGGGGATTCCCGTATCCCGCCTGGCGGAAACGGAAAGCGATCGGCTGTCCCGGCTGGAAGAGATCCTCTCCGCCCGCGTGATCGGGCAAAGGGAGGCGGTGCGGACCGTGGCCCGCACCGTCCGACGGGGCAGGGCAGGGTTGAAGGACCCCCGCCGTCCCGTGGGATCGCTGTTGTTTCTCGGCCCCACGGGTGTGGGAAAAACGGAGCTGGCGCGTGCCCTGGCGGACGTGATGTACGGCGGTGAGTCTGCTTTGATCCGCGTGGATATGTCCGAATATATGGATAAATTCACCACCTCCCGTATGGTGGGATCCCCTCCCGGATACGTGGGGTACGACGAGGGCGGCCAGCTGACGGAGCGGGTGCGCCGCAAGCCGTACTCCGTGGTGCTGTTCGATGAGATCGAGAAGGCCCATCCCGACGTGTTCCATCTTCTCCTGCAGATTCTGGAGGACGGCACCTTGACGGATTCCCGGGGGCGGCGGGTGGATTTCAGCAACACGGTGATCATTATGACCTCCAATATCGGGGCAACGGAGATTCTGGAGCCGCGCCGTCTGGGATTTGCCGCCGCTGCCGACACGGCGGCGGAACACGAGCGGATGAAGGACAGCGTGCGGCAGGCGCTGGAGCGCACCTTCCGACCGGAGTTTCTCAATCGGATCGACGAAATTATCACCTTCACCCGATTGACGGAGGAGGATCTGACCGCCATTGCCTCCCGTATGCTGGCAGAGGTGACGAAGCGGATTTCGGCTTTGGGCATCGGGATCAGGTTTTCCGGCCGCGTGGCGGAGCACCTGGCGCAGGCGGGTGCAGATCCCCGCTACGGGGCGCGGCCGCTGCGACGCACCTTCGTCCGTTTGGTGGAGGATTCCTTCTCGGAGGAATTGCTCAGCGGACGGATTCGCCCCGGAGATTCCGTGGAGGCGGTATGGGAGAGTGGAGCCGTGCGGTATCTGTGCCGCGCGACTGCGGAAAAGTAAGGGGGCTGTCGCATTTGGATGCGACAGCCCCAAATTTTTGTGACACAGGCACAAAAAATTGAAATTCCGAAGGAATTTGTGGTGAGACTCCCCAATTTTTTGCCCAGCATGGGCAAAAATGGCCGCCTCTGCGGACAAGGGGAAGCTCGCGGAGGTGCTGCATTGCTAAATGCAACACCTCCTTCTTTATGCGTTTTCTAAAGGTACGAGGACCACGTGAACTCTCTTTCCCTTTTTATGAAACTGTCGGATTGTATACTGCGTGCCACGGGACCGTCCGTCCCAAAAGGCAAGTGCTTCGTCGGCATAGGCGGCGATCTGATCGTTCCTTTTCAGAGGGGCGGCTCTGCCGTAACGGGTATAGTCCGGCAGAAAAACGGTGCATTTCATATTTGCCCGTTTGGCGTACTCCTCCGCTTGTGTGTCGACCCCTTTGGCACCGCCCGACACGATTTCCGTTACGCCCGGAGGGAAATAGATTTCCATATGATCTGCAGAAATATTCCTGGATCCAATGACCGCCAACTTCATTTTATCACCTTGTAGATATATATTAGACGCACTTTGCGTTCATATTAAACATCATAGCACAAAATGGGTGTAAAGTAAACACATAATATATCTGTTGTGAGGTTTTTATGGCTACAAAGAGTTTATCGATCCGCATTGAGGATGAGATGCTGGATAAGTTGCACGTGGTTGCCGATTACGAGGGACGGAGTGCGAACAGCCAGATTCTCATTTTGATTCGCGACTGCATCGAGGCATACGAAGCGAAGCACGGCGAGATTCACGTAGGAAAACGGGAAAAGTAAAAAAGGGCGCGGAAGGGGTACCTGCGACAGAGCGGTATAAACCAACCGATGGAAAAGGATAGAGAATTATATATTCTCTATCCTTTTTTTGACAAGCACTGACTTAATTAAGGACAACAAGCGGGAGGCTAAACGCCTCCCCTACAATCAAATGATATTTTATCACCGTAGGGGAGGGGTCTCCCCTCCCGAAATTTTATTATTCTATTGCAAGCATAGCAAACGCGGCTACACACGGTTTGATTTTTGTGGAAACGGACAAGCAACAAAAAGCCTTCTCCTGTGGGAGAAGGTGGCAGCCGTAAGGCTGACGGATGAGGAGTTAGTTTTGCGTTTAGTGACACCTCATCCACCGCTATCGCGGTCCCCCTTCCCCCACTGGGGAAGGCTCGGTTTGTGTGATCTTGATTGCTTGGTCAAAAAACGATAATCTTGTTGTAGTCCTTAATTCAGCCTTGCGAAGCAATGCATTCGCGGACATAAGTGCGTTTTTTAGTTGTGAGTGATGAGGCTCACTCACGCTCACCGTTATGAGTTTGCTCCGCAGCGAACCCCTAAAGCTCATTTTATTCACTTTGGGGAACCCCTGCCGCAAACGTTATGATATGATCGCCTTGCTGCTTCAAACTGCACCGAAGGTGCATTATGACTTGCCGAAGGCAATCATAACTCTAGACTCGCCAAAGGCGATCCTAGCTGGCGACCTGCTCTGCGGCAGGCTCGCCAAACCGCGCCTTTGTTATTTTTCACAAAAATAAAAAAAGTTTTAGAAAGAGATGAAATGTTCATCATTATATGCTATACTGATAGTTGTAGTATGATGCAAAACACCGCTTAGGCGGTATGAGGAGATAAAAAATGGGATTTAAAAACCGTACCAAGAACTATCCTCTGTATGAGACCACTGTCTTTGAAGATTTCCGCATTATGACGGAAAACGTTGCCAAAAAATACCCGGACCGTATCGCGTTTTCTTTCCGCCGCACCCCCAAGGATGCGGACGTGGTGCACGTAACCTACGCCCAGGCAAGAGACCGTATCCGCAATCTGGCGACCGGTATGCACGAGTTGGGCTGCCGGGACTGTCAGTGTGCTTTG
The DNA here is from genome assembly GCA_045129535.1 of Eubacteriales bacterium. GTDB lineage: Bacteria > Bacillota > Clostridia > Oscillospirales > CAG-272 > SIG701. The sequence continues at coordinate 1,869 of JBGVJO010000256.1, read as the reverse complement.
CTGGGTGAGGCATCCTACGACTGGATGTGCTCCTACATCTCTCTGATGGCTATGGGTGCCGTGACCGTTCCCGTGGATAAGGAACTGCCGCCCGACGACATCATCGGCATTCTCAACCATTCCGAGACGAAATTCGTGTTCTATTCTCCCTCCATTGAGGAGAAGATCGACGCTCTGCGGGATAAGCTGACGTTTGCTGAAAAGTTCATTTGCCTCGGCGCGACGCAGGCAGAGTGGGCGACGGAATTGGAGGACGTGGCTTGCCGCGGTGAGAATCTGGTGGCCGCCGGCGATACCTCTTATTTCGATTACGAGATCGATCCCAACCGCATGGCTTCCATCGTGTTCACCTCCGGTACCACCGGCAAGGGCAAGGGCGTTATGCTGTCCCAGACCAATATCGTCAGCGATATGACCCAGGGTATGTATAACTTCCGGATCACGGACAAGACCATGTTCGTTCTGCCGCCTCATCACACGTACGGCTCCACCGTCAACCTGATCGGCCACTTTGCCCAGGGATGCGAGATCTACATCTCCAGCGGTATCCGCTATCTGTTGAATGAAATGAAGGAACAGCAGCCCACCCACCTGATCCTGGTGCCGCTGTTTGTGGAAACCCTCTACAAGCGTATCTGGCAGACCGCCGAAAAGAGCGGTAAAGCCGATCTGATGCGTAAGGCTATGAAGATCTCCGGTGCACTCCGTAAGGTAGGCATCGATCTGAGCCGCAATCTGTTCAAGGACGTGCTCTCCGCCTTCGGCGGAAAATTGCAGATGGTGATCTGCGGCGGTGCAGCCCTGAACCAGAACATTATCGATACCTTTGAATCCTTCGGCATCGTTATCCTGAACGGATACGGCATCTCCGAGTGCGCGCCCCTGGTGTCCTGCAACCGCAACGAATACCGCAAGGCCGGCTCCGTGGGCTGCCCCATCATCGGTGAGCATGTGAAGATCCACGAGCCCGATGAGAACGGCGAGGGTGAGATCTGCGTCAAGGGTACCAACGTCATGCTCGGATACTATAAGGATCCCGAGGCTACCGCCGCCGTGTTCGATGAGGAAGGCTTCTTCCATACCGGCGACTGGGGTAAGCTGGACGAGGAGGGCTGGATCTACATCACCGGCCGTATTAAGAACATCATCATTCTCTCCAACGGCAAGAACGTATATCCCGAGGAGATCGAGTTCGAGATCCAGGGCGTGCCCGGGGTGAACGAGGTTATCGTGTATGCGGGTGAAAGCCGCAGCGAAAAGCGGGAAGTGATCGTTGCCGAGATCTATCCCGATGCGGAGGAGCTGGAGAAGCGGGGCATCACCGATACCCGTGCGTACTTTACGGAGGAGATCCGCAAGATCAACGCCCGTATGGCTCCCTATAAGGCCGTTGGCCACATCAAGCTTCGCTCCGAGGAGTTTGTGAAGAACACGTCCCGCAAGATTCTTCGCTTCAGCCTGGATAAAACCGTGGATTGACCCATAACTTATTCATATAACATTGGGAGGAATGACTATGAAACGATGGATGCGGATTCTTTGCCTGGTTTTGGCGCTGGTGTGCATCGGCACGGTGTTGGCCGGATGTGCAAAAACCCTGAGCGGTACCTACAAGGCCGATGTGTTTGGCAGCGGCGTGTCCTATACCTTCAAAGGTAAGGACGTGACCGTGAACGTGCTGGTGCTCGGCACGGTGGTAACCACGCTGAGCGGTACTTACGAGATTGGTGACGGAACGATCACCCTCACCTTTGGGGATGCGGAGGCAGACGACGCCAAGACCTACGGCGGCACCTTCGAGTTTGCCGAGGGGGAAAATACCATCAAGATCGGTTTGACGGAACTGACCCGCGTGGAAGAGTAATTATG
>JBGVJO010000255.1:0-1878 GCA_045129535.1 Eubacteriales bacterium | reverse complement strand
ATATTTCCTTCAACCGCGCCCGCTTTTTGCAGGTGTGTCATGATATTTGTTCGGAGGGACACCCCCGCTTCAATATCGGTACGTATAAGGAAAAGAAACTGCACCTCATTCTGAAGAATTATTTTGAACCGCTGACCGCCTGTCAGGAAGTTCCTCATGGCGGGTACGTGGCTGACATTCGGAATGGGGAAGGCATTATGGAAATTCAAACCTCCGGCTTTGCGTCTATGAATGGAAAGCTGGAGGCTTTTTTGCCTGCATCTGCAGTTACGGTAATATACCCGATTGCCGAGCGGAAGTGGGTTACGTGGATTGATCCGGAGAGTGGGGATATACAGCCCCGGCACCGATCCCCGAAAAAGGGAGTGCCCGCGCACGTATTGCCGGAGATGGTGTTTGTTCGTGATTATTTGGAGAATCCGAATCTGACGATCCGCGTCGTCCTTCTGGAAATCGAGGAATACCGTATGCTGGATGGCAAGCGGAGCCGATCCCGCAAGCGGGGGTCTACCCGCTATGAGCGAATTCCTTTGGACATCTATCGCGTGTATGATTTTTCCTGCGTGGAGGATTATATCCGTGTGCTGCCCTTTGAGGCGGGATCCCATTTTACGTCGGCAGAATTGTCCCGGAAATGCGGTTTCCGCGGGCGCCGTCTCAGCGCGGCCATCCGTGTGCTGGAAACGGTAGGGGCTATCGTGAAAGACGGCAAGCAGGGGCGGGCCTATTTGTACCGTGTTTGTGATATGTGTGAGGATACCCATTGCAAAACGGAGGAAAATGGAGTATAATATATTTCGTAAATTCCATAGGAGAGGAGGATGCTTATGAGCCGCAAGCCAAAAGGTGTTGATATTCCGTGGATATTGATCGTTTTTTTGTTTCTGTCCGGGGCCTGGCCCATTGGACTGCTCCTTCTGATTCTTAGGGAGTTGCCTATCGGAAAGACGTCCACGCAGACTTCGGCGAGTGCCGCAAGTCAGGAGGCTCCGAAAAAAACGACTGCTGCCAAAAAGACAAAGGAAAAAGAGAAGAAGTTTCAATCCGGTAAGACCGGCGTGTTCCGCGCTATCGGAGTTATCTTGCTTATTTTGGGATTTGGAAGCGGCCTGGTTTACGTTCCTGAGTTGTTTGCTTACGGACTTTCCGCAGAAGCCGTTCAGAATTTCCTTATGAGCTTGTATCTGTTCTTAGGCGGCGGCGCGGCCATGTGTGTAGCCGATCTTCTTCAAAAACGGAGTCGGGATCTCAGCCGCTATGCGGCCATTATCGGTAAGCAGGACAGCGTCAGCCTGATGAAAATCTCCGCCGCCACTACCCATAAGCTGGGCAAGGTAAAGCGCGGACTTCAGGATATGATTGACGACGGATTTTTTGGCAGCCAGGCCTATATTGATCATGCCAATCTTTGCTTTATGCGTTTTCCGGAAGCTGTGCCGGACGGAGTAGCAGAGCAGCTGGAGAAGAACCGAACCCACAGTATGTCCTCCGTTGCCCGTGATCTGGGAGCAGAGGAGACGGTGGATATGTCCGATTACGATTCCATCTTGAAAAAGATTCGCCGCCTGGATGAGGATATTGAGGACGAATCCGTATCCGCCCGTATCCGTCGGATCGAATCCATTACACGCAATATATTCCATTACGTCGGAGACAATCCGCAGAAAAAACAGCAGATCCGTACGTTTATGGGCTACTATCTTCCCACCACTCTGAAACTGTTGGAATCCTACAGCCGCATTGAGGAAGTGGGCGTGGCCGGCCAGAATATGCGGGATGCGAAGGACAATATTGAGAAGATCCTGGATATGCTGGTGGTTGGCTTTGAAGGCCAGATGGATCAGCTCTTCAAATCGGAGAGTCTGGACATCACCAGCG
>JBGVJO010000254.1:0-1411 GCA_045129535.1 Eubacteriales bacterium | reverse complement strand
CGGATCTTTTTGAAAAGTATGGATAATAATGAGATTATTGCACTGCGCGAAGTGGTGGAGCAAACGTCGCTCAAGCACATCGCGTTTATTATGGACGGAAACGGACGGTGGGCCACGAAACGGAACCAGATCCGCGAAATGGGACACCGTGCCGGGGCGGAGAACTTGAAAAAGATCGTCCGCCTGTGCGGCGATATCGGCATCCATGCAGTGACGGTGTACGCTTTTTCTACGGAAAACTGGAAACGTCCTGCTATGGAAGTCAACGCGATTATGCAGCTGTTAGACCGATTTATCAAGGAAGCCAAAGAGGATAACGACAAGAATAAGATCCGCTACGTTTTCCTGGGTGATAAGAGCGGTCTCGCTCCTGCTTTGGCGGATAAATGTACGGAGCTCGAGCGATTGACGGAAAACAATTCCTCGCTTTTGAACATTGCTCTGAATTACGGAGGACGGGCGGAATTGGTGCAAGCCTGCCGCAAACTGGCGGAGCGTGGCGGGGAAATCACAGAAGCGGATGTGTCTGCCGCTTTGTATACCGGTCACTGCGGTGATCCGGATCTGATCGTCCGCACGGCCGGCGAGTATCGCTTGTCCAATTTCCTTTTGTGGCAGTCGGCATATGCTGAGTTGTATTTTACGGACACTTTGTGGCCCGATTTCTCAGAAACGGATCTGAGTGCGGCCGTCATGGAGTTTTCCCGCCGTAAGCGGCGCTACGGCGGCGTATGATGGCATAAATAATTATCGGAAGGTGATTCCATGCGTACAAGAGTTATTACTGCAATATTTATTATATTGATTACGGTACCGCTGTGCCTTTTCTCCCATACCGTGGCTTGGCCTTGTTTCGTGGCAGCTATGAGCGTTATGGCCGTGTTTGAAATGCTGGGCTGCGTGGGTACGAGAAGAAAACTTGCCGTCGCCCTCCCGGCGCTCCTTATGGCGGCAGTTTTCCCCTTTGCCCTGCGGTACTGTGCTACGGCATATGAAGTGCTGCTTATCTTTATGATCGCCATGTTCGTATATCTGATCTATCTCTTTACACTCAGCGTGTTTTCTCACGGGAAGCTGGTTCTGGAGGACGTGTTCGCGACCTACGCCACGGTGTTTTACATAATGGCGTCCTTTGGTGCGCTCGTTATGCTCCGCGACCGGGAATTCGGTTTGTATCTGGTGATCCTCACCCTGTACGGACCCTGGATCTCCGACGTGTTTGCCTATTTCTGCGGGCGGTTGTTCGGCCGGCATAAGCTGATCCCCGACGTCAGCCCCCAAAAGACAGTGGAGGGCGCGATCGGCGGTGTGGTTTTCTGCGCTCTGGCGGCAATGCTGTACGGATTTATTTTGAAGACGTTTATCGGTGAGATTACCTCCGTCAGCTATCTTTCCCTTGCTCTGATCCGCG
>JBGVJO010000253.1:0-2199 GCA_045129535.1 Eubacteriales bacterium | reverse complement strand
ATCAAAGGGCAGGATCTGGACTACGTGATCTACCGTCCCACCGGCTACTTCTACGACATTGCCAAGGTGTTCAAGCCTTACGTGGATAAGGGAGAGATGCAGCTGCTCAAGGGCTTTGGCCACGTGAAGGCCAACGTGGTGGATTGCCCCGATTTTGCCGCCTTTATCGTGGAGCATATGAACGATACCAATGTTACCTACAACGTGGGCGGTAAGGAAACCTATACATATGAAGAGATGGCGGCTATGTGCTTTGAGGCCGCAAAGAAGCCTTTGAAGATCAAGTGGGCACCCATCTGGCTGTTCGGCATTCTGGCCAATCTGCCCAAAATCAAAAAAGCCGGTAAGCACGATATCATCCTGTTCTCCAAGTGGACACTGAGCCACGATCTGGTAGGTGACACCATCACCGGCGAGAAGAGCTTCGCTGAATACATCAAGAATTATTTCGGTCGGGAGGAATAAATCATGCCTTGGAGTCTTTTGGGAATTATTTTGGCGGTCTGCGCCGTTCTGTGCGCCGTCGGATTTTATAAGTTAGTGTATTTTCTGTCCATCGGTTACGGCTTTGCCGTAGCCGGCGGCGGTATCGCTATTCTCGTGATGTACTTCCTCAATCCCACCGCCACGCCTCTATGGATTATTTTGGCGCAGGCGGCGCTTTTCGTAGCCTACGGCATTCGTCTTTCCGGATTCCTTTTGATTCGTGAGCTGAAGAACGTATCCTTCCGCAAGACCGACGTGGCCAAGGATACGCTGGCGAAGAATGGCGAGAAGAAAATGCCCGTGTTCGTCCTTGCCACCATCTGGGTGTCCGTGGCGGTTCTGTACACCGCCCAAATCAGCCCTATGCTGTTCCGTTACGTGGGTGAATGCGAGGACGTTCTCGTGCCCGTGATCGGCTTTGCCGTGTCTGTATTCGGTCTGATTCTGGAATCCGTTGCCGACAATCAGAAGTCTGCACAGAAGAAAGAGAATCCCAATATGGTGGCCACCAAGGGCCTGTACAAGATCGTACGATGCCCCAACTATTTCGGTGAAATCCTGTTCTGGACCGGCGTGTTCATCAGCGGCATTACCGCCTACGCCACCGTTGGTCAGTGGATCACCGCCGTGATCGCCTACGTCTGCATCGTGTTTATTATGTTCAACGGTGCACAGCGTCTGGAAAAGCGGCAGATGAAGCGGTATGGCGATGATGAGGCCTACAACACCTACGCGGACAAGACCCCCATCATCATCCCTCTGCTTCCCATTTACCACCTGAATAAGAAATAATCCTGTAAGGAGAAATCGGAATGAAAGACTTTTCTGTGTCCATGGCACTGGTTGACTATATTCCCGTACTCTTCTTCGCTATTGCATCGGTGATCCTGATGCGGGATCTGTACAACAAAATGAGCAAAGGGGATTTCGCCCTCTTTGCCGCCGGCACTATCGATATCACCTGCGCAGGGGCCTTGAAGGCGACATATAAGTTGCTTTACGCCACAGGTGCGTGCGATTTTGAAGCGCTGAGTGATATGTTTTTCCCCGTACAGTCCATAGGCTTTTTGCTGGCGGGCATCGGCATCCTGGCCATGCTGTGCCATAAGCAGACGAAGACTGCTATGATGGCGGTGGCGCCGCCGGTGTTCAGCGGCACGTTTGTGTTCGTTGGATTGATGGTGGCAGGTCTTGGCATTATGGACGTGGTGCTCTGCATTCTTTCCGCCAAGCTGAAGAAGCCCGGGCTGATTGCCTTGTTCGTCCTCTCCTTTGTGTGCTCCCTCTGTATGGGATACCTTTCCTCCCGGGATTTTGCTGAGGCGGCTATGAACTGGATTGCCGAGGGCGTGAACGTGGTAGGGCAGGGCGCGCTCCTCACCGGTGCGGTCCTTCTCCATAAGAATGGCCTGGCGGAGCTGGAGCTTCGCAAAGGAGAAAAAGTATGACGGAGCATCTCCTTTCCTGTTTGCAACAAAAGTATTCACTCAAGGCCATCGATGCAGGCGAATTTGCCCGACTGAAGGCAAATGGCATGACCTTTACCGTCCGGGCATATCACGCCGAGGGACTGGGTCACGTGTCCGTAATGCAGGCGGCGGGATTCTTCGGACTGATGAAGATGGATACCCTCATCATCAACCCCACGGAGATCGATCTGCCTCTGTATTCCTACGACCGTATTTTCGCTATGGGCAACGATACGCTCATCGT
>JBGVJO010000252.1:0-12559 GCA_045129535.1 Eubacteriales bacterium | reverse complement strand
TGGGCGATTCCGAGGTGGACGTGCTGACCGCCCGCAACACGGGCATGGACTGCCTGGCGGTCGATTGGGGATTCCGCTCTCGTGAAACCCTGCGGGAGGCCGGAGCGGAGCGGATCTTTTCCACCCCGCAGGAGTTGATGGAGGCTATCCTTGGGTGAGATTTGTGCCCCAATATTTTCGTAACGGATGGGATAGTAAAGTTGAGATAGTAAAAAGCCTTCTCCTGCGGGAGAAGGGGGACCGTTCGCACGCGAACGGTGGATGAGGAGTTACTATGATACCGTATAACAAAAAGCTCGTTTCCAATGCGAGAACTTTAAGAAAAAACATGACTCCCGAAGAAAAGCACTTATGGTATGATTTTCTGAGGCGACTCCCGCTCAATGTACGGCGACAACACAATATTGAAAGCTATATTGTGGACTTTTACATAGCAGAAAAGAAGATCGTTATTGAGTTGGATGGAAGACAACATCTGTCGCCGGAACACAAACAGGCAGACGAGCAAAGGGATCGGGACTTGGCATCTTGGAATATAACTGTGTTGCGTTATTCAAACGATTCTGTAAGAAATAACTTCACTGCTGTTACGGCGGAAATTCTGAGGCATATAGGGCTGACATTTTACGATTTGAAGCCGTCTAAGTGACACCTCATCCGTCATCTGCTTTGCAGATGCCACCTTCTCCCACTGGAGAAGGCTGGAAGAAACGGTGTCTTCTGTTTATAAATATAGTTCCCACAAGCCGTTTATTCGGTTTGTGGGAACTTTTTGTTTTGGCGCTGAAATACAACCACCAGCAGTGCAGATGGCAACAAAAAGCTTTAGTTAGGCGAGCCTTCTCCTGCGGGAGAAGGGGGACCGTTCGCACGCGAACGGTGGATGAGGAGTAATTGTTTGCGTAGACACCTCATCCGTCATCGCGACATTCAGCACGGCCGAAGTCGGACTGCGAGCCTTCTCCCACTGGGGAAGGTTATGATGTCATACCGCATTTGCGGTGGCGGGGTGCGGGGTGTCCCCGCGTCATACACCACACACAAAAAACCGATCTGTCTGCACAGATCGGTTTTCTTATTCTCAAAATTCCGCTTCGCGGATAATGCCCGCCGCATCCAAAGACAGCGCCGCTGTCAGGGACGCCGTGTCCCCGTGGGGCACGAAATCCGATGCCGCCAAAATCTTTACCCGCACCGGAGATTCCGTCTCCGACAGAATCGCGGCGACCATCTCGCCGATGCCGCCACGGCGCATACCTTCCTCCACGATCAGACACCGTTTTGCCCCGCCGATGGCGGCGAGAACGGCCTCTCTGTCCAGCGGGTAGATCTTACTCAGGCGGATCACCCGCACGGGACGGGTAAGGAAAATCTCCGCGGCCGCCCGCAGCGCCTCATAGGCGATCCGACCGTAGCTCAGAATTACAAGAGGCTCTCCGCCTTCATTTCCCGGGAAATCGGCGGCCGTGATGCCGGGGGAAATCTCCCGCCAGATGCCGCGGTCGTATTCGGTTTCGCTGCCCCGGGGATAGCGGATCACGCTGATATTGTCGGACTGCACCGCCGTTTCCAGAACCGCATCCAATTCCCTGTAGGATTCGGGTGCATATACCTCCACGCCCGGAATGGGGGTGAATAGCCCCACGTCAAAGAGTCCCTGATGGGTGGAGCCGTCTCCGGGCACGATGCCCGCACGGTCCAGCGCCAGCACGAGGGGCAATTTCTGCAGAGCGCAGTCGTGGAGCACTTGGTCAAAGGTCCGCTGAGCGAAGGTGGAATACAGAGCCGTCACAGGGCGCAAACCGCCCCGGGCAAGGCCTGCCGCAAAGGTAACGGCGTGCTCCTCCGCAATACCCACGTCGTAAAACCGATCGGGGAACGCATCGGCAAAATCCGTCAGTCCCGTGCCGTCCCGCATGGCGGCGGTGATGGCGCAGAGGCGATCGTTTTCCTTTGCCAGGCGGCACATGGATTCACCGAACGCCCGGGAGAAGGTCATCTTCGCCGGCGCATCGGGGATACCCGTTTGAGGATCAAAGGGGGATACGGCGTGATACCGATCGGGATGCTCCTCGGCCTTTTCGTAGCCCCGTCCCTTTTGTGTGATCACGTGGACGATGCAGGGTCGGTCGCAGCGGATCGCCTCCCGGAATACGTATTCCAGGGTATCCTCCCGGCTGCCGTCCACGGGGCCCAGGTATTCCAGCCCCAGATTTTCAAAGATGTTTTTTCGGTTGAGGATCCTCTTGATGAATTCCTTCACGCCGATGGCGCAGCGGATCACGCCCCGGCCAAGCACGGGAACGCGGGCGCAAATCCTATGCACCGTGTGCTTGAAGGCGAAATATCCCCGGCTCAGGCGGATTTTCGTGAAATAATCGGACAATGCCCCCACGTTTTTCGAGATGGACATCTCGTTGTCGTTGAGGACGATCAGCAATTTGAGTCCCGGCTTGGCGCAGTTCTGCAGAGCTTCGTACACCATGCCGCAGCCGAAGGATGCGTCGCCGATGACGGCGATCACCCAACTATCCTTGCCCGATCGCCGATTGGCTTCCGCCATACCGATGGCAGAAGAGAGGGCAGGGCCCGAATGGCCGGCGGAGAGGGAATCGTATTCGCTTTCCTCCCGACGGGGGAAGCCGGACAAACCGCCGAACTTCCGCAGACTTGACAAGCCGTTCCGACGGCCGGTCAGGATCTTGTGGGCATAGCACTGGTGTCCCACGTCAAAAACGATGGCGTCCCGGGGCGCGTCAAAGACACGGTGGAGGGCCACCGTAGTCTCCACAATGCCCAGATTGGACGCGAGATGACCGCCGTTTTTGGAGACGGCGGTAAGGATATCCCCGCGGATCTCCTCGCACAAAGCGGCGATTTCCGCCGAGGTGAGATTCTTTATATCGGCGGGGGAGTGGATATTTTCCAGCATAAAAATCCTCCGTGTGAGGATCAGCCACCCAGTCGGCGGCAGGCCTCCTCAAAAATGGTGCGGAGCCGATCCGCACGGGCATAGGCTTCCTTCATAAAACGGGCTTCACCCCACTCGGCGTAGATGGGAAGCTGACGGCACACGTCCCGTCCCTTTTTTACCTCCAAAGTGAGGGGGCCGCGGTAGCCGCTCTCGGCTAAGCTGCACATAGCGTCCTCCCAATCCCGCACGCCGTCAAAGGGGAGAAAATGGGTGTCACAGCGGGTGTTGGGGATGGGGCCCATGGTCTTTCCGTCGTTGTCGTGGAGATGGGTACAGAACAGACGGCCTTTTGCTTTTCTCGGCCAGTCCACCTCCGGGGTGTAGGCCAGATTGTGACCGCTGTCCCAGCAAACGCCCACGATATCCGAGGGCAGCTTTTCCAAAAGAATGGCCAGATGGCTGGGTACCTCCATGGTCTCCAAAGCCACCTTGATGCCCACGGAGCGGCAGTATTCCGCCACGTAGGCGAAATTCTCCACGCCGACCTCGGTGGGGGCGGGCATGGTGGGGGCAAACGTGGGGTGCAGCACCATATAGGGTGCATCGGTGTACTCGGCGATCTCGCGGGCACAACGGCACAAGAATTCCCGATAAGTAAGGGCCTCGGGGGTGGATTCCCACATAACGCCCACGCCCCGATCGGTGTAATCGGTGGGATAGAGAGGTGCGTGTACGGAATATACGGGCACCTTGTTTTCCTTTATATATTTTGCCTGGCGGTAGAATTTTTCGTGTTCCTCGTCGTTCTCACCCCAGACCATACTTACGTGTGTGAATCCGGCGTCCAGGACGTTTGCGATTCGCTCTTCGATCTTGGTGCCAAAAGCGGTGTTCAGGGCAATGCCCAATTCAGTCTTTGCCATACAGTAGTATTTCCTCCAAATATATAGGACTGCTTCGTCAGTGGTTTTGTTCCCACCACAATTTCGCCCGCAGAATGCCCAGCTGGGTTTTTCCATCGGGGATCTCCCCCCGCGCCACCATCTCTACGGCCTCCGCCATAGGAATCGTGCGTACCCGCAAAAACTCATCCTCGTCGGGATGACATTCACCCGGGTGCAGCCCCGTGGCCAGATACATATTGATGTCCTCGGAAATCAGGGCGGGACAGCCGAAATACTTGCCTAAATCGATCAGAGTATCCGCCGTGTATCCCGTCTCCTCGGATAATTCCCGTCGGGCGGCCGCAGGACGGTCCGTTTCGCCCGCCTCCAATTTACCGGCCGGGATTTCGAGGAGCACCCGATCCATAGCGTAGCGGAACTGCTCCACGAAAATGATATCCCCCGCCTCGGTGAGAGGGACTACGCATACGGCACCCCGATGCCAGGCCACCTCCCGTACGGACGTGCCGCCGCCGGGCAGACGGACGGTATCCTTCGTTACGTGGAGAACGATGCCGTCGTATATTTCCTCGCGGGTAATTTGTATCTCCCGCATTTCTTCGTTGGTCATAGGATCGCTCCTGCCTTTTGCTGAGATGGTATTATGGTAGCACAAGGGGGCAAAAAAATCAAGGGAGTAGCGGATTTATCCGTCAAAACAGGGCATTTTCCCGCTTTTTCGGGAAAATAATTTCACATAACCCCTTGCAATCGGGGGAAAAGTATGGTATACTGACTACGCTAAAGTATAATGTATTAAGGAGAGTGGGTTTGATTCCCGCTCTTTATTTTTGTACTGAGAGTACCGTAAGGAGATCACGTATGAGTATGGAAGAAAAAAACAGCTCCGCCGAGGGCACCGAAAAGAAGCGGCCGCCCCGTCCGAAGAACATTGCCGACCGCGTGCGGGATCTGCTCTTTGACACGGTGCTCGAGCAGGAGTGCTATCTGTGGGACGTGGAATACGTCAAGGAAGGCGCCGATATGATCCTCCGTGTGGTCATCGACTCCAACGAGGGCATCACGCTGGACGACTGCGAGCGGGTTTCCCGCGCCATCGATCCGATTCTGGACGAGGCCGATCCCATTGAGAATTCCTATAAGGTGGAGGTAACGTCTCCCGGCGTGGAGCGCCCCCTCACCCGGCCCGATCATTTCGAAGCCTGCATCGGTGACGAAATCGAGGTGCGTCTGTACGCGCCCCTGAACGGAGAGAAGACCCTGCGGGGAATCCTCAGTGCCACCGAGGAAAAAGAGTTCAGCCTGAGTCGGGCGAACGAAGAGACCATCACCATTGCAAAATCCGCGGCCGCCAAGGTTTCCACCGTGTTTAACTGGTAACGGCACGCACATTATTTTACGGATAAGGAAAACAGTCATGAAAAAAGCAGTGACCAAAAAAGAATCGGAAAATATGGGCGCGGAGATCTTCGCCGCGGTGGATATTCTGGAATCGACCAAGGGTATCCCGAGAACCTATATGCTGGAGAAGATCGAAGCCGCTCTCGTCAGCGCGTATAAGAAGGAGTCCGGCGCCGTGAACGTGCGTATCGCACTGGACGGCGAGAAGAAGACCTTCCGCATTTATCAGCAGAAGACCGTCGTTGAGGTCGTTGAGGACGAGCGAGAGCAGATCTCCCTCGAGGAAGCACGTTCCATCTCCCGCCGCTACAACGTGGGCGACGTGGTGGAGTTCGAGCTCAAGACCAAGGCCTTCGGCCGTCTGAGCGCCCAGGCCGCCAAGCAGGTCATCATTCAGGGTATCCGTGAAGCGGAGCATTCCAATATCGTACGCGAGTACGAGAAGAAGCACGAGGAAGTGATCACCGCCATCGTTACCAAGGTGGACGATAATACCGGTGACGTGGTCGTGGATACCGGCACCAGCGAAGCCGTTCTGCTCAGAAGCGAGCAGATCCCCGGCGATAATTTCGCCGTAGGCGATCGTCTGAAGGTGTTCGTAACCGAGGTACACCGTGATTCCCACGGCCCCGTGGTAACCCTCTCCCGTACCCACCAGGGTATGATCCGCCGCCTGATGGAATTGGTAGTTCCCGAAATCCAGGACGGCGTGGTTCTCCTCAAGGGTGTGGCCCGCGAGGCAGGCTCCCGCACTAAGGTTTCCGTCATCTCCCGCGATCCCGACGTGGATGCGGTAGGTGCCTGCATCGGTAACCGCGGTATGCGTATCGCCGAGATCGTAGAAGAACTCCGCGGTGAGAAGATCGACGTGGTTCTCTTCTCCGAGAAGCCTGAGGAATACATCGCTGCCGCTCTGTCCCCCGCCTCCGTTCTGGACGTGGACTTCGACGGCGAGCGCAGCGCCACCGTTTGGGTGGACAGCGATCAGTTGTCTCTGGCCATCGGTAAGGAAGGACAGAACGTCCGCCTGGCCGTTCGCCTCACCGGCTACAAGATCGATATCAAGAGCCGCAAGTAATTTCCGACAGACACATATAATTTGATAGAAAGCATCGGCTTCGGCCGAGGTGATACAGGATGCAACCGAAAAAGATTCCGCTCAGACGCTGCTGCGGATGCGGGGAATCCTTCCCCAAGAAAGAGCTGATCCGTGTGGTCCGCACCCCCGACGGTACGGTACAGATGGATTTCACCGGCAAGCTGTCCGGCCGCGGCGTGTACGTGTGCCGTTCCCTCTCCTGCTTCAAAAAAGCAAGAAAGGCCAATCGCTTTGCCCACGCTCTGGAGATGGCCGTGTCCGACGAGGTGCTGAACGCACTGGAAGAAGAAGTCCGTATTTCGGAAGAAAGCGCGGACGTATGATGACTACACAATCTGCCACGGGCAAGACAGGGTCCCGCCTGGCGTCCATGATCGGTTTGTGCCGGCGCGCAAATCGGCTCGGATGCGGCGTCGATACGATCAAAGACGCGCTCAAAACAGGCCGTGCCCACGTTGTCCTTCTGGCATCCGATCCGTCCGATCGCACAAGGAAACAGCTTTGTGATAAATGCAGGACGGCCGGGGTGGAGCTGATCCCCGTTTCCCTCACGAAGGAGGAGTTGGGCCGTGCCTGCGGTTTGATGGAATTATCCGCCTGCGCCGTGCTCGACGCCGAATTTGCCAAAGCGATCCGGACACTCGCCGGTTGTCCGTGATCTTAAATCACGCACCGAAAATCCCGTAATACTCGATCAAGAAAGGGCCCGCCAGCGCGGGCAGGGTACGAAAAAGGATGGCACAAGCATCTATGTTCAAGGTCAATCAGTTGGCGAAAGACCTGGGAATGAAAAATAAGGAGATTCTCACGAAGATGGAGAACTCCGGCGTCAGCGTAAAGTCGTATATGGCCACGCTCGAGCCGGATGAATTCAACGTGTTCTTTGACGAGTTGACCCGGGAGAACCAGATCAAGGATCTGGACGGCTACCTGAGCGGTAAGACACAGATCCGCCGCAAGAAGGCGGAGGAAAAGAAGGCGGAATCTCAGTCTGTCGTGGAGGAGAAGAAGCCCGAAGTCAAAGAAGAAAAGAAGGCCGACGCTCCCGTAAAGGAAGCGCCCAAGGCCGAGGAAAAGAAAGCAGAGACCCCCGCCAAGGCGGAGGTCAAGTCTGACGCGCCCAAAACCGAGGAGAAGCCCGCCGAGGCTCCCGCAAAGGAAGCACCCAAGGCGGAAAATAAGCCGGCACAGAGCGCGCAGAATACCCGTCCCGCTCCGGCGCAGCCCCAGGGCCAGCGTCCGAATGACCGATTCCAGCAGAACGGTCGTCCGGGCGATCGCTTCCAGCAGCAGGGCAACCGCCCCAATGACCGCTTCCAGCAGAACGGTCGTCCGGGCGATCGCTTCCAGCAGAACGGACAGCGTCCGAATGATCGCTTCCAGCAGGGCCAGCAGGGTGGATTCCGCACGGGCACGAACGGACAGATGGGCCAGCGTCCGAATACCGCGGCGCCTGCCAATAATACTCCCTTCCAGCCCACCCGTCCGCCTCAGCCCAAGAAGCCGCAGCAGCCCGTGGTGGAAAAGAAGAGAACCGGTAACACCCGCGTGATCGATACCCGCACCACCAACGTGGATCTGTCCAAGTACGACGAGCGCCTGGATAAGTTCGCACCCGATGCTTTCTCCGATTCCTCCACCAACAAGCAGAAATTGAAGAAGCAGAATACCCGCGATATGCGCTCCGCCAAGAACCGGGATAAGGAACGTCTGGCTATGGAGAAGCTCCGCAAGGAGAATCTGGAGAAGCTGAAGAAGATGCCTCTCAAGATCACCCTGCCCGACGAGATCACCGTAGGGGAGCTGGCATCCCGCCTGAAGAAGACCGCTGCCGAGGTCGTCAAGAAGATGATGATGAACGGTATGATGGCCACCATCAATCAGGTTATCGATTACGACACCGCTTACCTGATCGCCGACGAGTTCGGTGCCAAGGTAACGAAGGAAGTCGTTGTTACCATTGAAGAAAAGCTGTTCAGCGAGACCGAGGAGAACACCGAGGATCTGGAGACCCGCGCACCCGTTGTGTGCGTCATGGGCCACGTTGACCACGGTAAAACCTCCCTCCTTGACGCGATCCGTCACACCAGCGTAACCTCCGGCGAGGCCGGCGGTATTACCCAGCACATCGGTGCATACCGTGTGAACCTGGACGGCCGTGACATTACCTTCCTGGATACCCCCGGCCACGAGGCATTTACCGCCATGCGTGCCCGCGGTGCCCAGGCTACCGATATTGCGATCCTGGTGGTAGCTGCCGACGACGGCATCATGCCCCAGACCATCGAGGCGATCAACCACGCCAAGGCCGCCGGCGTTGACGTGATCGTGGCCATCAATAAAATGGATAAACCCACCGCTAACCCCGATACCGTTAAGAATCAGCTCACCGCACACGGTCTGGTTCCCGAGGAATGGGGCGGTGATACCATCTGTGTGCCCGTTTCCGCGCTGACGAAGATGGGTATCGACGATCTTTTGGAGAACGTGCTTCTCGTGGCAGAAATGAAGGAGTTGAAGGCCAACCCCACCCGCCGTGCCAAGGGTATCGTTATCGAGGCGAAATTGGATAAGGGCCGCGGCCCCGTTGCCACCGTTATCGTGCAGAACGGTACGCTCCACGCGGGCGATATCGTGATCGCCGGTACCTCCGTTGGCCGTGTACGCGCTATGCTGAACGACCGCGGTGAGACCATCACCGAGGCAGGCCCCTCCGTTCCCGTGGAGATCGTCGGTCTGGCCGAGGTTCCTCAGGCCGGTGACGAGTTCAACGCCGTTGAGGACGAGAGAATGGCAAGAACCCTGGCCGATCAGCGCCGTGAGAAGGCGAAGAACGATGCGCTCAACGCCGCCGCCAAGGTAAATCTGGAGGATCTGTTCAGCCAGATCAAGGAAGGCGTTAAGGAGCTCAACATCATCGTGAAGGCCGACGTGGGCGGATCTGCCGAGGCAGTCCGTGCATCCCTTGTGAAGCTTTCCAACGAGGAAGTTAAGGTTAAGGTAATCCACTGTGCCGTTGGCGGTATCACGGAGGGCGACGTTATGCTGGCCTCCTCCTCCAACGCCATCATCGTGGGCTTCAACGTCCGTCCCGACAAGAACGCCGCCGATATGGCAGAGCGTGACCGCGTAGACGTACGCACCTACCGCATCATTTACGATTGCATTAACGAAATCGAAGCGGCTATGAAGGGTATGCTGGCGCCTGAATATAAGGAAGTCGTTCTCGGCCGTGCCGAGGTTCGTCAGACGATCCGCGTTCCCGGTGTGGGCGTGATCGCCGGCTCCTATATCACCGACGGTAAGGTAACCCGTCAGTCCCAGATCCGCATTGTCCGCGACGGCGTGGTGATCTTCGAAGACAAGATCTCCTCTTTGAAGCGCTTCAAGGACGACGTGAAGGAAGTGGCACAGGGCTACGAGTGCGGTATCGGTCTGGATAAGTACGACGATATCCACCTGGGCGATATCCTGGAGGCATTCATCATGGAGGAAGTGGCTCGATAAGCCATCCCCAGTTTATCCGTGATTTCACAAAAAAGCCTCCCTTGTGTAAAGGGAGGTGCCCCAAAGGGGCGGAGGGATTGGACAAAGGGTGAACTTTGTGAGGAAGAATCCATGCGCATTGGACCTACATCTTTATGTCTCCAACCCCTCAGTCATCCGAAATTCGCTTCGCAAATTGTCGGATGACAGCTCCCCTTGCACAGGGGAGCCTTGTGGAAGACGTATGTGCGGAAAAACAAGGTTGCATTGAGATGAACCAATCACGGAACAAAATAACTATAGCAGCACACGGAGGTAAGAAATGGTATTTTCCAGTCTTGAATTTATGTTTCTTTACTTTCCCGTCGTGCTGCTTTTGTATTTCATCACCCCGCTGAAGTGGCGCAACGTGACCTTGTTCCTCACCAGCCTCATTTTCTATGGCTGGGGGGAGCCCTCCTACGTATTTCTGATGCTTTTCACCATCACGGTGGATTATTTCCTCGGGTTTATGGTCGGAAAATATCGGGAAACGAACCGCCGGCGGGCGAAGGGGTATATGATCGCCGCCATCGTCATCAATTTGGCGATTCTCGGCTTCTTCAAGTACGCCAATCTAGCGCTGGATACGGTCGCTGCCCTGACGGGAGCCAAGCTGACTCATCTGAATGTGGCCTTGCCCGTGGGTATTTCCTTCTATACCTTCCAGGCGCTGTCCTACGTTATCGACGTGTATCGGATGGATGCCAGCGCCCAAAAGAATTTTACGGCGTTTGGTACCTACGTGACCCTCTTTCCCCAGCTGATCGCCGGCCCCATCGTCCGCTATCAGGACGTGGACGATCAGCTCCGCTCCCGAAAGCATTCCACCGAGCTGTTTGCCTCCGGTGTCCGCACCCTGGCCGCCGGTATGGGTAAAAAAGTTCTGCTCGCCAATGCGGCGGGTGAGATCTGGGAGCGCATCAGCGAAGCCCCCGAAACTACGGTGGCGGCGGCCTGGCTGGGCATCATTATGTACACCTTCCAGATCTATTTTGATTTTTCCGGCTACTCGGATATGGCCATAGGTCTTGGCAAAATGATGGGATTTTCCTTCCGTGAGAATTTCTATTATCCCTATATGGCCGCGTCGGTCACGGATTTCTGGCGGCGGTGGCATATTTCGCTGTCCACCTGGTTCCGTGAGTACGTGTATATCCCCCTGGGCGGCAACCGCCGGGGACGGGGACGGCAGATCTTCAATCTGCTGGCGGTGTGGTTTTTGACCGGACTGTGGCACGGCGCCTCCTGGAATTTCGTTTTGTGGGGACTGTACTATTTCGTCCTCCTTATGCTGGAGAAGACCTTCCTGCTCAAACTTCTGGACAAGCTGCCCCGGTTTATTTCCCACGTGTATACGCTGATTACGGTCGTTTTTGGCTGGCTGCTCTTCGTGTCCACGGATTTTGCCTCCGGTATGGAGTATCTGGCTACTATGTTCGGCTTCGGCCGCGCCACCGCATTCATCGACGTGGGCGGTGCCTTTGACTGGATCTCCTCTTTGATCCTGCTTTCGATCCTCGTGATCGCATCCACCCCCTATCCGAAAAAGCTTCTGTATAAGCTGTGGGAGAAATACGATGCCCCCGTGCGGGCGGTGACGGCGATTCTTTGTGTGGCCGTTCTCTTCCTGGCTGTGGCCTATCTGGTCAATTCCTCCTACAATCCGTTCCTCTATTACCGATTCTGAATTCTGATTCTAAATTCTTAAGAAAGGATGCGGGAGCCAATCTCTCCTCTATAGCAAAAGAGGGGGCGGAGATTGGGTGCCGCACTGCGGCCTATGAAAACACCCGAATGTGACCGCGAAGCGGCACGGATTCTTGCCATCCAGATGCGGGGCGGCAAGGGCGCGAAAAAACTGGATCGGGCCTTTGTGATCCTCTTTGCCGCTCTGATTCTTGTCGTGTCCGTCCTCTTTTGGGCGATTCCCGACCGCGCCTTCTCCGAAACGGAGAATAAGGATCTGACCCAGATCCCTACCTTCACCGTCGAGCGGCTGATGGACGGCCGATATACCGCCGACATCGCCGATTATATGGCGGATCAGTTCCCGGGCCGGGATTTCTTCATCCGCGTGAAGGCCGCCGCCGAGATGCTTTTGGGCAAAATGGGCAACAACGGCGTGATCCTGGGCGAGGGCGGTACCCTGATCCCCCGCAGCGAATCGGTGAACACCGACAATCTCACAAAAAACCTCTCCGCCATCGCGGCGTTTACGAAATGGTGTGAGAATAAAGGTATCCCCACCACCACGGCGGTGGCGGGACGGAGTGCGGACGTGCTCCACCACACCTTGCCCAACTTTTACGGCAGCGCGTACAGCGATGCCTTGTGGGGGACTTTGGCAGAGGAAGCCCACGCTTTGAACAGACCGATCCTGCCCCTGCGGGATCCCCTCCACGAGAGGGCGAAGGCCGGCGAGTACGTGTACTACCGGACGGATCATCACTGGACAACCCTGGGTGCCTATTACGGCACCAAAGAAATCCTTGCCGAGATGGGTGAGGAGATCGCCCCCATCGAGTCCTACACAAAAGAAGTGGTCAGCGACACCTTCTTCGGCACTACCTGGTCCACCGCCGGCATGTCCTGGATCGCCCCCGACACGATGGAATACTTCCGGTTTGCGGGCGATACGGATTTCACCACCACGATCCTCGATAACGGCACCTCCTTCGCGGGGTTCTATGATAGATCGTACCTCGCGAAAAA
>JBGVJO010000251.1:0-3119 GCA_045129535.1 Eubacteriales bacterium | reverse complement strand
CACGGTGCGCAAATAATGCAAATATACGGGGAGACGGCGCAGGGTTTGCAAGGATACGTTTTTTTGTTCCATAATGTCCTCCGTTTTATGCAGATAGAGTACCAGAGAGTTCGGCAAAAACGTGCCGTTATTATAAGAATGATTATACCACTCCGGCCCAGCCAAGTCAATAGAACGAGCAATATCGATAAATAATATCGATATTGCTTTTCCAAATAAAATCCGGGGCATTTCAGACGGAAACAAGGAAAAAGAAAAATCCCGAAACGCCTGCAAATACAAGCATTCTCGGGATTTCCGTGGTGCTCCATCGGAGATTCGAACTCCGGACACCTTGATTAAAAGTCAAGTGCTCTGCCAACTGAGCTAATGGGGCATCCAAAAAACGGCTTTATTATGATAGCATATCCGTACTGTTTTGTCAATACTTTTCCCAAAATATTTTGCCTTAATTCACCCGCCACAAACAAACCGCCGCACTTTACGTGCGGCGGTCAATAATCCTGTTTTACTGGGGTTTATAGCTGTCCTTCAGGCTGACGGAGCGGTTGAACACCAGGTGTTCCGGGGTGGAATCCTTGGAGTCGGGGCAGAAATAGCCAAGACGCATAAACTGGAAGGAAGCAGGCGCTTTCGCATCCGCCAGAGATGCCTCCAGCTTACAGCCGCTCAGCACTTCCAGAGAATTGGGATTCAGGCACGAAAGAAAATCTTTTCCTGCCGCATCCGGATCCGGATCATCAAAGAGATTAGAGTACTGTCGTACTTCTGCTTCCACGCAGGTTTCGGCATCCACCCAATGGAGGGTTGCGCCCTTGATCTTACGTCCATCCGCAGGATCACCTCCGCGGGAATCGGGATCGTACGTTGCCAGAACTTCTACCACATTGCCGTCCTCATCCTTGACACAGCCGGTACAAGTAATAACGTACGCACCCTTCAGGCGGCACTCGGGACCGCCGGGATACAGACGCTTATATTTCGGCACAGGCTCTGCCAAAAAGTCATCCGCCTCAATCCACAGATTGCGGGAGAAGGCCACAGGGCGGGTACCGGTTGCCGGATCGTTGGGGTTATTCTCTACCTCAAAGATCTCGGTTTTTCCCTCGGGATAGTTGGTGATGGTCAGCTTGATGGGCTTCAAAACCGCCATAACACGCTGTGCGTTTTCGTTCAGATCCTCACGCAGGCAATATTCCAGGAATCCGTACTCGATAGTATTGGGGCTCTTGGCAACACCTACACGGTCACAGAAATTGCGGATAGCACGGGGAGTGTAGCCACGGCGGCGCAGGCCGCAAAGCGTAGGCATACGGGGGTCATCCCAGCCGGATACATAGCCGTTTTCCACCAATGCACGAAGCTTGCGCTTGGAGAGAACGGTGTGGTCAATGCCCAAACGGGCGAACTCGATCTGACGGGGATGATGGGGTACGGAAACATTCTCAACCACCCAATTATAGAGGGGGCGGTGGTTCTCAAACTCCAGAGAGCAAAGAGAATGAGTAATGCCTTCCAGAGCATCCTGGATCTGATGAGCAAATTCGTACATGGGATAGATGCACCACTTATCGCCCTGACGGTGGTGATGCATATGACGAATGCGGTAGATAACGGGGTCACGCATATTGAAATTGCCGGAGGCAAGATCGATCTTGGCGCGGAGCGTGTACTTGTTATCCTCAAATTCGCCGGCACGCATACGAGCAAACAGATCCAGACTTTCCTCAATGGGACGGTCTCGGTAAGGCGATTTTGCGGGGGTGGTCAGATCGCCGCGGAATTCCTTGAATTCGTCGGGAGTCAGCTCGCACACATACGCAAGGCCCTTCTTGATCAGCTCAACAGCGTATTCGTAATCCTTTTCAAAATAGTCGGAGCCGTAGAAGAAGCGATCGCCCCAATCGAAGCCCAGCCAACGGATATCTTCCTTAATCGCCTCAACGAATTCCACATCTTCCTTGGTGGGGTTGGTGTCATCCATTCGAAGGTTGCAAAGACCGTCGAATTTCTCTGCAGTACCGAAATCGATAATCAGCGCTTTGCAGTGACCGATATGCAGATATCCATTGGGTTCCGGGGGAAAACGGGTATGAACGGTCTGTCCCTCATAGCGGCCGCCTTCCGCGATATCCTCTTCAATAAATGCGTGAATAAAATTCTTTGATGTGTTTTCCATACTGTTAGCCTTCCGTAATTACTGAATAGAATCGATCATCGCACGGATGCGGGCAACCACCCGCTCCGCACCGAGGATCTGCATAACACTGTACATATCGGGGGAATTCATCCGTCCCGTTACGGCGATACGAAGGAACATACTCACGTCGCCCACGTGGCCCTTATATGCATCCGGATTCTGCTTGTAAAGCTTCATCTCGGAGGCAAAGCCGATCACCGGTGCGATCTCCTTGATCTTGGTGAACCAGGTCGTGGAATCGTCTGCGTAATCGTAGGTTTCAATAAATTTCTCAAGAGCCGTAACTATATCCTTCCGATCGAAATTCTCGGGGTAAGATTCCTCCACTCGGAAATAATCGTCGTAGAAGAAGCCCATATAATCCTTCACGCCGCTCCATACGGTGATATCCTTACGGGGCTTGCTGCCGCCGCGGCCGATAGCCAGAATAGCTTTCGCATAATCGGGATCCGCCGCCAGCTTTGCGGCAAAATCGGGATCGAACTCCTTCGCCCAGGCCAGCACCTGATCGTACACCTGATCCGCCGTCATACGGGAGATCACGTTTTTGGACACGTCGTTCAGCTTATCGAAATCGAACAGACAGCCGGACACGGACATCTTCTTAATGCTGAAGGGAAAATCGGTGTACGGGCTATCGGGATTCTGCATATGCCACTCCTCATAGTTGGAGTTGAGCAAGGTCATCACGTACTCGCAAACCGCCTCGGCACAGTAGCCCATACGGGTGTAATCGTCCATATTGGCGCCCATATCCCGCTTGGAAAGCTTCTTCTTATTGCCTGCCTCGTCCAGACGCATGATCTGGGCGATATGCATATATTTCGGCGTTTTGAAGCCAAGATAGCGGAAGAGCTGCAAATGCTTTGCAAGGCTGGGAAGCCACTCTTCTCCGCGGATGACGTGGGTAGTACGCATC
>JBGVJO010000250.1:0-2070 GCA_045129535.1 Eubacteriales bacterium | reverse complement strand
ACCTCCGCAAGAATATTCGTCCGTTATCGTTGATAAAGATAGAAACACTCATATTGGTCGCCAGAGCCGTAAGCTACCCACCACTTACGAATTCACCGTTATGGCAGACGGAAAGAAATACGATCTCGCAGTCACCCGCGATGAGTACTACCGCTATGACAAAGGCGACACGTATTATTTCTATCGGTACGAGGGCGCGCTGGGTGAGCCGTTCTTCCTATCGAAAATGGGCAAATAACCAAATCACCGGACGGGAGGCATTCCGTCCGGTGGATTTTTTTGCGAATCCCATATCAATACGGCACATTCCCTTGATTTGCTCCCCGATGGATGGTATAATAATTCACAAATCACACATAAGGATCACAGGTATGAAAATCATCGACCGCATCACACAAAATACGCTTTCTTTATCCTTCGAGGTGTTTCCGCCCAAGACGGAGATGCGCTTTGACAGCGTGAAATCCGCCACGGAGGAGATCGCCAAGCTGCGCCCGTCCTTCATGAGCGTGACCTACGGCGCCGGCGGCGGCACCAGCCAGTACACGCTGGATATCGCCAAGAATATCAAGGAACTGTACGACGTGCCCACCCTGGCCCACCTGAGTTGCGTATCCTCCACAAAAGCGACGGTGCGGGAAAAGATTCGCCAGATCCGGGAAGCGGGGCTGACCAACGTAATGGCGCTCCGGGGCGATATTCCTGCCGGTCGGGAAAATGAGGACCGGAGCGGATGGGACTACCGCTACGCGGTGGATCTGATCCGGGAGCTCAAGGAATCCGGGGCGGATTTCTGCATCGGCGGCGCCTGCTATCCCGAGATCCATCCGGAAAGTGCCAATCAGAAAGATGATATTCGCTATCTGAAAGAAAAAGTGGATGCAGGATGTGATTTTCTGACCACGCAGATGTTTTTTGACAACAATCTTCTGTATAACTTCCTGTACAAAATCCGGGAGGCGGGGATCACCGTGCCCGTCGTGCCCGGCATCATGCCCATCACCAACGCCAATCAGGTGGAGCGGGCCATAAAACTGTCCGGATCCTTTATGCCCCAGCGGTTCAAAAGTCTGGTGGACAAGTTCGGCTCCGATCCCGCCGCCATGAAGCAAGCGGGCATCGCCTACGCCACGGATCAGATCATCGATCTGTACGCAAACGGTATCAAAAACGTACACGTGTATTCCATGAACAACCCGGACGTGGCCGCAAAAATCCAGGCCAATCTGTCCGATATTTTGGGAAAATGATTACGCACACGAAAACATACGAAGCGCCGCCCATACGCCGGCGAGAAATCCTCCGCTATGCGGGGTGCGCCGAAGCGGACGCGGCAACCGCCACGCTGATGGAGGATTGTCTGACGGAAGCGGCGGATACACTGGCCTACAAGGTATGCTATCGGGAATTGCCCGTGAAAATCGATGGGGAAAAATGCGATTTCGGCACGTTTTCCGTTCTCTCCCATCAACTTGCACGCAATTTGGAGAACTGTACGCGGGTGATCCTGCTCGCCGCCACGATAGGGGTGGGTATCGATCGGCTGATCCAAAAATATTCCCGCATCGCGCCGTCCCGTGCGCTGATGATGCAGGCCATCGGTGCCGAGCGGATCGAGGCGCTGTGCGATGCATTCTGCGACGATATGGAAAAGGAGATGGGCGTATCCCTCCGTCCCCGGTTCAGCCCGGGATACGGCGATCTTCCGCTGAGCGTGCAAAAGGATATTATCTCCCTGCTGGAGGCACCGAAGCGGATCGGGCTGTCACTGAATGACAGTCTTCTTATGTCCCCCACCAAATCCGTCACCGCCTTTGCGGGAATCACAAACTCAACTGAATGAGGCAAGTATGAACTTTACCGATTTTCTGAAAGATAACATCGTCCGCCTGGACGGCGGTATGGGAACTCTTCTGCAGGTGCAGGGATTGATGCCGGGCGAGCATCCGGAAAGATGGAACGTCACCCATTCCGAGATCATCACCCGCATCCATCGGGAGTATTATGAGGCAGGCAGCAACGTTATCTGCACCAACACCTTTGGTGCCAACTGTCTGAAGTTCGACGAGG
>JBGVJO010000249.1:0-1550 GCA_045129535.1 Eubacteriales bacterium | reverse complement strand
TATTTTTTAGACTGCATTGTCTCGGGATTGAGTGCACAGCGTGCAAGTCCCATAGTGTCGGTGAGATCCTGCGCGTTCGCGTGACCCTTGAAGGAGCAGAAGTTGAAGCAAGCGTTGTGACAGCAGATGCAGGGCTTGATGTCCTCAAGACGGTCCTCGATCAGCTTGGTGATCCACTCGGGATCGGTGAGGAACTGACGAGCCACGCCGATGGCGTCGATTCTGCCGTCAGCAACAGCCTTCGCACCAACCTCTGCATCCATTCGGCCGGCACATACTACGGGAATATCTACGAATTCCTTAATATGGGCTACGTCGTCCAGATTGCAGTTTTCGGGCATATACATCGGCGGATGTGCCCAGTACCAGGAGTCGTATGTACCGTTGTCGGCGTTCAGCATATCGTAGCCGGCGTCCTGCAGATATTTTGCGGCACGCTCGGATTCCTCCATGTTGCGGCCAACCTCGGTGTATTCCTCACCGGGCATAGCGCCCTCGCAGAATCCCTTCATTTTGGATTCCACGGAGTAGCGAAGGGAAACGGGGAAGTCCTCGCCGCAGGCTTCCTTGATGGCACGTACAACCTCTGCGGCAAAACGGTAACGGTTTTCAAAGCTTCCGCCGTAATCGTCGGTGCGCTTGTTGAAGAATTCAATGGCAAACTGATCCAGCAGATATCCCTCGTGTACGGCGTGCACTTCCACACCGTCCACGCCTGCATCCCGGCAGAGCTTGGCGGTCTTGGCAAAGGCCTCGATGATCTCGTGGATCTGCTCCACGGTCATCTCGGGACACTCGATATCGTGAGCCCAGCGGGATTTCTGAGGGCTGGGGCTTGCCAATTCGTGGGACGTGTCAAGGATCGGCTTGAGCAGAGCCCGTGTGAACTTGTTCTTGTGCAGAGGAGCCACCAGCTCGGTGATGGCCCAGGAGCGTCCCATTCCGGCAGTGAGCTGGATGAACAGCTTAGCACCGGTCTTGTGGATCTCGTCCATGAACTCCTTCAGGTTCTCAAACATCTTCGGATTCTGCCACAGCCACTTGCCCCAGAACGTATCTCTGAGGGGAGCGATGCCGGGGATAATCAGACCTACGTTGTTGTTGGCTCTCTCCAAAAAGAGCTTGGCGGCCTCGCGGTCAAAATGGCATCCGGTCAATTCAAACCAACCGAAAAGGGAAGTGCCGCCCATGGGGCACATAACGATGCGGTTTTTAATTTCTACGTTACCGATTTTCCACGGCGTGAATAACGCGCTGTACTTGGGATCCAGGTTTTCCATAGTGGTAATCCTTCCTTGTAGTATTTCATTAAAAATCCCGTTCGGGGTATTATTTGTCGTATTGGCTGCAGCGCTTCTGCAGATTGCTGCTGATCTGGAACAGACTGCGGTACATAATCTCCCGATCCGCCTCGTGGATGCCTGCTCCCGCCTCATCGAGGATCCGATCGATCTTTTCAGCAATTTTCGAGGCCACGGATCTGCCCATTTCGGTCAGTGCCAGGTGGCTCTTGTATTTTTTGTTGTCTTCATTCTGACGGATCAGATATC
>JBGVJO010000248.1:0-7761 GCA_045129535.1 Eubacteriales bacterium | reverse complement strand
CTTGGCGCCTCTCTGACGGGTGCAGAGAGCGTCATACAGGCGGCGCTTGAAGATATACCGCATTGCCTTACGCTCCGGCGCCTTCAGCTCGTTCTCCTTACAGAATGCACGGATCATATTATACGCGTTGCGGGCCTCAGGCTGTCCCCACAGACCGATCACGCAGTTGTACTCCGGAACCTCGAAGTCCAGCGCATCTACCTTTGCCTGCAGAGTGGCGGCATCGGCGCCGCTTTCCTTCAGCTGCTTCAACGCGTCGAAATCCACGCGGAACTGTGCGAACTGGCGGATCTGATACAAATGAGGCAGGATCAGGCGGTAGAACTGACTGCGGGCCAGGGGGAACGGCATACCGTCGGTGGGCTCCTCCTCCGCGATCAGCGTTTCAAAATCTGCGATTACCGCATCGGCGCGGTCCAGAATGGAAGCATAGTGGTTACCGTACAGAAGGAGATATTCCTTTTCACGCCACCAGTAGGTGTTCCAGGTGTCGCCGCTGCGGGCGTCGCGAATCCATTCCAAAGCCGCGAGAAGCTTCTTTGTGTTCTCGGGATGAGATGCACCGGTGATCAGCTCGGCGCTCTCACGGAGCAGCTGATCGGGATCGGCTTCGGGATTGATAAGCAGATGGCCTGCCGCATACATGGAGAAGAAGTTGAGGATGTGATAGGCATCCATCTCGCTCCAATAGGAGGGCACCAGAACGTGGTCTGCCTGGGCTCTGGTCTGGTTATACACGTCCTTCAGAACGCGGTTGTTGACAACCATAAAGGGAGTCTGATCCTGCTCGTACTCGCAGGTATACCAGCCCCAGGAGCCAAGTCCGCATCCCAGATCCTTTACGCCCTGGCGGAAGTTGGCACGCTTTCCTTCCTGACGCCACGTGGGCAGGAAAGGCAGCTCCATCAGCATAATGTCCGCCATACCGGCGTTCACCAGCTCGGTAGGATAGGTGGGCGGGCAGCCCCATGTATCCACGGCGATCTTGATATTGGGATTCTTAGCGCGGAACTTATCAGCCAGCAGCTTGGTAAAATACAGAATGCTGGGCATATCGCGCAGATTGCCCGGATCAAAGAAATGGGCGATCACACGATCGGCGTAGGGAGCCAGATCGGCGTAAATATCATAATACTTATTAAAGCCGGCCAGCACGTTGGGATCCTCATAGGCGGGCTTTTCCGGATCGGCGTTACGGTAGGTAATGCTTCTGTCGTGCCAACCGTATCCGTTAAACTCTGCCGCCCAGCACCAAACGGTAAAGTTCATACCGTTCTTATGGAGCTCGTTCGCCAGAACTTTATATCGATCGTGCACGATCTCCCAGGAGCCGCTGGCACGCCAGGCGGATACCATATCGGTCACCTGAATGCCCGTGAAGCCGCAAGCTTTCATCATCTGAACGTAGTTTGCCAGCTGACGGTCGGACAGGGACACAAAATCCACCATCAGGGAGGTCTGCATATTGCTGATGAATCCACGGTCGTAGTCCATCTTCCACGTGCAAACGGTCGCTTCTCTTTCCGCGATCCAGGGTTGCTTTACTGAATAACTCATATTGGGGTCCTCCGGTTTTTCCTTGTTTCGGCGATCTTCCGCCGATATTATCCAACGTTAAGTATACCATATTTCGGGAATCTTTGTCAACGGAATATGGGAATACTTATATATTTTGCAAAATAAAAAGCGCCGCAAAGCGGCGCTCAATACTATAGAATTATGCCAGGAAGGTGATCTTCTTGTTTACGACAACGGTAACAAGATCAATGATCCAGCCAATACCGAACAAGCCGCCGGTAACGATCCACAGAATACCGATTACGATACCGGTGGTGTCACCCTTGGTGATGCGATACAGGCCGCCGTAAATGCCATCTGCAAAAATAACCAGCAAGAGGACAGCGATCCAAGGAAGGGTATCCAGCGTCTCTCTCAATTTCTTCAGCTCTTCCATAACGTATATCCTTTCGGTTTTGCGCCAATTGTGGCGAAATAAGGGGAACTATGTATTTATGCTGTATTTAGTCTATCATAAATCTATGCGGTTTTCAACCGTTTTAGTAAAAAACTGATTACAAATCCGCAAAAAATCACGGGTGGATGATGATCTTTCCGCCGCGGCGCTTCTCCCCATCAGCGAGGATCTCCGGCAACTCGCTGAGCGGAGCGGTGCGATAGACCATAGAAGTCACGTCCACCTTACCGGACTCGATCAGCTTCAAGGCACGGGAGAAGGTATAGGGATTGATAAAGGATGCTTTTATGGTAATCTCCTTCTTGAAGATCTCAAAGGGCTTGACGGAAATCGTATCGTTCGGCGCGGTCAAGCCGAACAGCATAACGAGGGACTTATTCCCCGCCATACGAATGGCCATTTCCATAGTGTCGGTGCGGCCGGCGCACTCGATCACCGTATCGATGCGGGTAATGCCCGCCTGTTGCAGCTGAGCTTCCCAATCACCCATGGGATCGAGAGCCAGATCCGCACCCAGATCCAGGGCCTGCTGACGCTTCTCTGCCACGGGCTCCACAGCGATCAGTCGGGCTGCTCCGCGAAGCTTTGCCAGCTGGAGCATAATCAAACCGATCATACCGCAGCCGATCACGGCGACGGTGCTGCCGCACTGGATCTCACACAAATCAATACCGTGGAGACAGCAGGACACGGGTTCGGTCATAGCCGCCGCATCGTAGGAGATCTTGTCGGAGAATCGGTATGCCTGAGACGCAGCTACCACGCAATATTCGGCAAATCCGCCGTGCACGGTGGTACCGATACCCGTCATATTCTCGCAGAAGTGACCGATACCGCCAAGGCAATACTCACATCCGCCGCACAGCTGATTGGGATCTACGCAGACCCGGTCGCCGGGCTTCAGATGCTTCACTGCCGCGCCAACCTGCACGATTTCACCGGCAAATTCGTGGCCCAGCGCCGTACCGGCCGGGGTTTTGGCAGCGCCCTCGTCCCCGTGGAAAATATGCACGTCCGTGCCGCAGATGCCGCAGGCATGCACGCGGATCAGTACGTCTTTTTCGCCCAATTCGGTAATGGCCGTGTCCTCTACGCGCAAATCGTGCGCGGAATAAAATACTGCTGCTTTCATCTCAGATATCCTCCCCGAATGTCGGAATTGAGGCAATGGCGCCCCGCAATTTGGTGCTTTCGGCGGCGATCTGCGCCGCTTTTTCAATGTATTTTCTCACTTGCTCCTCGGTAAGTGCATGCAGACTCGCACCACCGCGCAAAAAGCAGGTGAGGAACGTGCCGAAGAATATATCCCCTGCACCGGTGGTGTCCACCGCTCTCACCGGCACGGCCGGGATAAATCCGCGGCAATCACCGATACCGTAATTGATTCCGTTGGCTCCGTCCGTCACGAGAACGGCGGTGACGCCCAGCGATAGAATATGGCGGATGCACGCCTGTATATCCGCCTCCCCGGCGATCATCTGTGCCTCCTCCCGGGAGACCTTCACCAGATCGGCGGCGGCGATTCCCTCCCGCATCCAGCGGATAGCGGTATCCTCGCTGTCCCACAGAGGGGCGCGATAGTTGGGATCGTAGGTGATCACACATCCCGCATCCCGGGCAATCTTCAATGCGTGCAGGCTGGCACGGCGCGCCGTCTCCGCCGTGAAGGACAGAGATCCAAAATGAAACAAGAGGCTCGCCCGGATCAGTTCTTCATCCACGTCCGAGACGTCCAGATAGGTATCGGCGCCTGTTTTTCGGCAGAAGTCGAAATCACGGTCTCCGGAAGCATCCAGCTGGACGAAGGCCAGCGTGGTATTATGGGCGGGATCCAGAACCAACGCCCGATCGTCGATACCGTTATCCCGCAGCACCTGCGCCAGGTATCGACCGAACATATCCTCGCCTACCTTGCCGATGAACGCAGTCTTTCCACCGAACTTGGCCACGGTGGCAAGAAGGTTCAGCGGAGCGCCGCCCGCTTTGCGGACGAATACGGGATCCCCGGCCTCATCCACTCCCATGGGGGAAAAATCAATCAGGATATCGCCCAATGCGGTAATATCGTACGTCATATTGTCCTCCTTACAGCGCGTAGGGGATGGGCATACGCTGCGTATAATAATAGGCATTTGTAAAACCAATGTCTTTCAGCATCTTGGCCACCTCCCCGAATCCGTTGCCCACCCGATCGGCGGTATGGGCATCCGAGGCCAAAGTGATCAGATATCCACCCATCGCACGGTATTTACGCACGATGGATTCATAAGGCATATATTCGCCGTAGAAAGAGCCGATGCCGGAGGTATTGATCTCCAGCGCATAGTGTTTATCAATGGCAATGCGAAGTATCTCATCGATTTCTCCGTCGTATTCGGACATATCCACGGACACGCCGTACTTGCCGACGATATACCGTAAGGGGCACGTCAGGTGCGTCAGTACGTCCATATCGCACCGCAGCATCATTTCCTTCATTTCACGGAAATACGCGTGGAGATATCCCCGCACGTCCTCGGGTGTCATCGCAGAGAAGTCGATACGGGAATACGGAACGGTATAGTCCTTGTATTGTACCGCGTGTACGGAACCGAGAATCACGTCGTAGGCAACCGCCGAAATCATCTTTTCGTAGGCTTCCCAATCCCATACGGCTTCGCTGTACTCCACGCCGGTATATACGCGCAGCATACCCTTGTTCGCCTCGTTGCACGCCGCCGCTTCATTCACGGATTCTACGATAGGAGTGACCACGTCCACCTTATAAGCGTACTCCAGATCGCAATGATCCGTAACGCAGATTCCCCTCAATCCCCGCTCTGATGCCGCGGCACAGTGGGCCATCGGTTCACAGGTGGAATCGTGGGAATATTTCGTGTGTACGTGGCAATCCACAAATCCAACGTGCTCGCGGGGCGGCTTCAATTCGCCGGGCGTTTCAATGATATCGGCCCCCAGTTCCTTGGCGCGAGCCAATTCCTCCTCCGTAGAGATGATCCACAAACCCAGATCCGCGTAGCGGTGGATCATTTCGCACGTCTCTTTGGCAGCACCGGCGTGATACAGCCACACGGTATAGGGATTATTCCGCAATTTGCTCTTCAGGTAAGCAACGGTTTCTTCCGTCACTTCGCCGTCGTAGTGGATTTCGGCCTCAGGAAAACGGGCAATTACTTTTTCGGCAAACGCCGTTGTTCTGCAGGTGAAAGCAACCTTGGCGCCTGACTGTTCGATGATCGTGAAATATGTCTCGCACTGCTCCGGAGTAAACCACTCCATACGGTTATCCAATTTGATCAGGATCCCCTGCTCTTTGGCGAACGCCAGAGTTTCCGCCAAAGTGGGCACCCGCTCTCCCCGATACTTGATGGAGTGAGACAGCCCCACGTCGTACGTCAAAAGATCCGCATAGGTGGTCTCGGAGAACAAAATATCCCCGGGAACTTCCCCGCCGTCGCTTGTGCGGCAGGTTCGTGTCAACGTTTCGTCATGATACAAAACGCACACGCCGTCCTTCGTAAAGGAGGGATCCAACTCGATCACGTCGTACCCCTGGGCCACCGCCAGGCGGTAGGCCGCCATAGTATTTTCCGGCGCTTCGCTTGCTACGCCTCGGTGTGCTTGATATCTCATAATATTCCTCACGTATTTCAAGAATATGCCAGCGGTGTGCTGAGACGCTTTTGGAGATTATGCCGTATGACAAAGAAGGCCACGATCTGCATAAGGATCGTAAACAACCAGGACACGGGATAGCACGAATACAGCACCTGCAGGGTAGGAACCGCGGCAAAGACAGTGTAAATCCAGATCACACGGGTAACGCAGGCGCCCACCAGCGAGATCAGCATAGGCGTCAGAGATGCGCCCATACCGCGCAGACTGCCGGTGAACACCTCCATAATACCGCAGAGGAAATACGTTAAAACAATGATGCTCATACGCAAGCTGCCGTAGGCCACCGCCTCCGGTGCATCGGGACGGTAGATAGCGAGCAGCGGCTCACGGAACAGATACATCAGTCCGCTGAGAGTAAGGCTGATCGCCATCGACAGCGCAATGCACGTCAGCGCAATGCGGGGAATTCTCTCCAGCTTGCGCGCGCCCACGTTCTGTCCCGTAAAGGTCAGGGACGTATGGTAGAATGCATTCATCACGTTATAGATAAAGCCTTCCAGGTTGCCGGCTGCCGTATTGCCTTCCATTGCCACAGAACCGAAGGAATTGATGGACGACTGAATCAGCACGTTGGAGATGGAGAAAACAGCGCCCTGCAAGCCCGCCGGCAAGCCTACACGAACGATCGTCATAAGCTTGTCCGGATAAATCCGCAGATCGCGAAGCACCAGGCGGCAGGCGTCCTGCCGTTTCATCAAGGATCGAACCACCAAGGCGGCGGAGACCACCTGAGATGCCGCCGTGGCAATGGCAACACCGGCCACGCCCAGGCGGAATCCAATAACCGTCAGCAAATTAAGCAGCACGTTCACGATGCCGGCAATCACGAGAAAGATAAGCGGGCGTTTGGTATCGCCGATGGACCGCAGAACGGACGCGCCGAAATTGTACACCATACAGGCAGGCATACCGAGAAAATAGATTTTCATATACGTGGTAGACAACGCAATGACGTTGTCCGGGGTTCCCATCCACGACAGAAACGTGCGGCAACCGAAAAATCCGATCAGCAAAACGATCATGCCGGCGATCACGCTGGTCAGCATGGCCGTATGCACGATCTGACGAACCGATTCTTTATTTTTAGCGCCCCAGGCGTGAGCAACGCACACGCTGACACCCACCGCCAGGCCCATAAACACGTTGATAATCAGATTGATGAGAGCGCCTGTGGATCCCACCGCCGCCAAAGCCTCGCCGCTGGCATACCGTCCGACAACGATCATATCGGCGGCGTTGAAGCAAAGCTGTAATATGCCGGATAAGGCCAAAGGAAGCGTATAGCGAAGAATCTTCCCCGCCAAGGGGCCCTCGCACATATCCATTTCTTTTTTCTCTTGATTCATGGCTTCTCCTATCCGTTTCACAAACTCCAAAAGGCATATATTTCATTACCTATGATATTATAAACCACCCAAAATCCCTTGTCAATAGATGGGAAAAACTTGACAATTTACTCAGACGATAGTATAATGGCATCATACTATTTTTTGCTTTTTGAGGTGTAAATTATGAGCAAATTTTTGGAAGATATGGCCGCGTTTATCAAGGAAAATAATTATACGGTTTACCGCGTAGCCGAAATCAAGGACGGCGCGGATCCGGAAGCGATCACCGTGATCCCCACCAACGCCTGCCAGAACTCTTATTCCGTAGCAAAGGCATTCGTGGTTACGGCCATCGGTATTCTGTATGACCGTGGACTGATCAAGCCGGAGGACCGCATCACCGAAATTCTCCGCGAGGAATGCCCCGCCGACGTGGATCCCCGCTGGCACGAGATCACCGTGCACGATGCCCTGCTCCACCGTCTCGGCCTGCCCGGCGGTTTTCTGGACATCGACACCCACAAGGCGGAGGAATTCGGCCACGATTACCTGACGTATATGTTCCGCTATCCCTTTGATCACGAGCCCCGCATTCAGCGCTCCTACACCGACGGTGCCTATTATATGCTTGCTCGCATCGTAGAAAAGAAGGCCGGTATGCCCATTGATAATTTCCTCTGGGATACCCTGTTCTATCCCCTGGGCTTCCAGGAGATGGCCTGGAGCCGTTGTCCTATGGGACATCCGATGGGTGCAACCGGCTTGTACATCCGCACCGTG
>JBGVJO010000247.1:0-1668 GCA_045129535.1 Eubacteriales bacterium | reverse complement strand
AGGTATATCCTCCACTCAGTAATTCTGTTCCAGACGCTGGTACACGTCCTCAAAGGCGCCCACCATAGCACGAATCACCATAACCACCCAAACGATGGAGACTGCAAAGGTGGCAATCCAGAATTCGGGATAGTGAACGGACACGGTGTACGAGGCTATTTCCATTCCAAAATATATCACACCGGTGACGCCGGCGGCAATCATACGGGAGAGTACGCTGCGGTACATCTCCTGACGTCGCGCCTCCGCATTGTACTGGGGCTTATGCTCCGCACCCAGGATACCGATATAGGCCGTATCCGCCTTTACCGCACGGCAGAACAACACGATCAGCCATACAAACGAGAGTAGAAGCAGGAAAAACTCCAGCATGCCGCAGATACGGACGGGGCAGTACATATTAGCGGCCTCTGTAATATAATAGGAATCCTGTGCCGTATACTCGCTGAAATACGGGATCTGCACGAACAGATTACCGATAGAGAATCCGCCCGTGATCACGGAAAGGATCATGCCGGGCAATGCCCGTTTATCCTTCTGCAAAAGCATCAGGAAAGCAAAGAAAAGGAACACAGCCGAAATGACGTTGGGAAGCACGTTCAATCCATCTAATGTAAATGTGATGGAGGAAAGTGCCGCGAAGCCGATAAGGAACAGCACCTTACGCATACGGATCGCTGCCATCAGGCCCGGCTCGGATGCCACGTTATCTTCAAAATAGCGGCGGATGCCCTCGCACAGCGAGGAATCGCGGCGAAGACCGTTTACGTAGCGAACGGCACGTACAAGCCAAACGATTCCCACTACCAGTACAACTAATCCGAGGAAGCCGTACATCCACGGACGGAGCATCGCCAGCGGCAGCTGGAAGCGGGAGCTTCCGGACAGATCATCCGTCAGCTGGAGGGACGGCAATTCGGGGATGATAGTGGCCACGGTCTTCAAAAGGAAGAAGACCACGGTGAACACCTTGAATCGCTCCGCGCCTTCCACAGTGCAGATAACGGTTCCCTGTTTTGTGCGCTTTTTCTTTTCCTGCGTTTGATAGATGGAGGAGCAACCCAATCGGGTACCTACGGCATAGGCGCCCTCAAACACCGTGTTAATGGCGGGAAGCGCGTACATCGTTTCCAAAACCGCAAAAATAAATACAAGCAGCAAGGTAAACGTATCCGACGTATAAGGCAAAAGCACTGCGGATGCCGCGCGGACGGCGGTAATCATTGCCAGCTTCCAG
This sequence comes from Eubacteriales bacterium, assembly GCA_045129535.1. GTDB lineage: Bacteria > Bacillota > Clostridia > Oscillospirales > CAG-272 > SIG701. Next base: position 431 of record JBGVJO010000247.1, on the reverse strand, counting down.
ATCAAATCTCTCGCCTGGCGAAGATTATCCGACAAAAACGATGCGTGGAACAAGCCGCGATAAATCAGCAGATAGCCGATAAAATCAGGCAGCACGTCCACCACGTTGATATTCGGATTGAACAGAAAGAAAACGCCTGCCAATATGTAAGCGATACCCATATACGTTCTCCTTATTTCCGTTTGTTTTTCTTTCTCTTGACGCGCATATAACCCGGTTCCTCCTCCGATTTCTCATCGGGGGATTTTTTGCGCATATACGCGTTATCCAAAATGGAATCTGTTTTTTCATTCCACCGATTGACCCATTCATACTTGGAACGGGTACGCTCACCGTTCTCCTGTCCCTTGAGGCAAATACGGCAATAGCAGGAGTGGATGAGCACGGTATTATATATCAGGGCAATGAGTCCGTACAGGAAGATGCAAAGA